>JAICKT010000495.1 GCA_025927795.1 Parafilimonas sp.
AAGAATGGTGGCGCAGCTTGCGCAAAGCAACTGCTGAAGATTTTATCGTATCACCAGATACATCCATTAAAGAAGAACAATTTAAATTTTTGTTTGATGGCTTAATGAAATGGCCGCAGGATTTTCAGCCATTAAGAAAAATAGAAAAACTATTGCACGATAAAGTAAAATTATTTGAAACAGAAAAAAAAGTTGATTGGGCAACAGGAGAATTATTAGCATATGCTTCATTATTAGTTGAAGGAAACATTGTGCGCATGAGCGGACAAGATGTTAAGCGTGGCACATTCAGTCATCGCCATTCGGTTTTAAGAGATGAAAATTCAGACAAAGAATATAACAGATTAGATCATTTTGATGATCATCAGCAAAAATTTAGAATTTATAATTCTTTATTAAGCGAATATGGTGTTTTAGGTTTTGAATATGGTTATGCATTAGCAAACCCCAATGCATTGGTTTTATGGGAAGCTCAATTCGGTGATTTCAGCAACGGTGCACAAACAATGATTGATCAATTTATTACAGGTAGTGAACAAAAATGGAACAGAATGAATGGTCTTGTTATGTTATTGCCGCATGGCTATGAAGGACAAGGCCCGGAACATAGCAGCGGCCGCATGGAACGCTACTTGCAAATGTGCGCACAACTTAATCTTGTAATTACCAATATTACCACCGCCGCGAATTTTTTTCATGCATTAAGACGCCAATTAAAATGGCAGTTTCGTAAGCCATTAATAAACTTTTCGCCGAAAGCATATTTACGTTACCCGGGCAGTTATAGTAAAATGGAAGAGTTTACAACAGGCAGATTTAAAGAAGTAATTGATGATTTAACTATTGAAAATGCAGCGCAGGTTAAAAAAGTTTTATTGTGCACCGGTAAATTATATTTTGAGTTAGCAGAAAAAAAAGAAAAAGATAAACGTAATGATGTTGCATTAATTCGCATGGAGCAATTATATCCTTTGCCTATAAAGCAACTAACTGAATTATATAAAAAATATAATAAAGCCGTTTGGTTTTGGGTGCAGGAAGAGCCGCTGAATATGGGCGCTGCATCTTTTCTGCAAATGAATTTAAAAACTATTAATTATGGTGTGATAAGCAGAAGCGCAAGCGCATCCACAGCGAGTGGTTATATGAAAGTGCATGCGCAGGAGCAGATGCAGATTATAGACACAGCATTTAGTATTTAATCTTACTACATTAATTTTACTTGTTTGCAAATCGTACTAATAAGAAAAGCACAATTAAATGATTGAAATAAAAGTTCCCGCAGTTGGAGAATCTATAAGTGAAGTAACATTGCTTAAATGGCTAAAGAAAGATGGCGAATATGTTGACCGTGATGAAGTAATTGCAGAGCTTGAAAGTGAAAAAGCAACATTTGAAGTAAACGCTGAACAAAGCGGCGTTATAAAATTAATTGCGAAAGAAGGTGATACATTAAACATAGGTGCTGTGCTTGCAAACATTAATGAGAAAGCAAAGCCGTTAGCCGCAAGCAACCAACCTTCAACAGCAGTTGTTGAAAATGCAAAATCTGAAAATGAAAATAAGCAGCCGGAAAAATCAAAAGGATTAAATAAACCTCAGGTTGTAACTATTGAAGAACCTGAACAACAGCCAGCAACCAGCAACGAGCAACCTGCAACTGAAGCTATGCCTGCAGGCAAAGGAATAATCGAATTAAAAGTGCCAACGGTTGGAGAATCTATAAGTGAAGTAACATTATTAAAATGGCTGAAAAATACTGGTGATTTAGTACAACGCGATGAAGTGATTGCCGAGCTGGAAAGTGAAAAAGCAACATTTGAAATGAATGCTGATGAAGGTGGCCAATTAAAACAAGTTGCAAAAGAAAATGATGTTTTAAAAATTGGAGATGTTGTAGCAACGATTAATACTGATGTAGCAGTTACTGCGAACAAATCTGAAAAGCCTGAAGTCTCAGCGGTGAAACAAACAAACGCAAACAGTGAAACTCAAACTGAAAACAGTAAACTGCAAACTGAAAATACGCAACCTGGTATAACTGTTCAACAACCAAAAGCTACACCTGTTGCATCAGCAATAATTGCAGATAAAAAAGTAAACCCATCAGAAATAAAACCAACCGGCAGCAACGGCAGAATATTAAAACACGATGTGCTGGAAGCGCTTTCGCATCCTGCAAAACAACCTTTTAACGGACAGGAATTAAACAGTCGTAATGAACGCAGAGAACGCATGAGCAATCTGCGCAAAACTATTAGCCGCAGGTTGGTTGAATCAAAAAATACTACGGCAATGCTCACTACATTTAATGAAGTGGACATGAGCCGCATTATGGAAATACGCAAACAACATAAAGATGCTTTCAACAAAACACACGGAGTTAACCTTGGCTTCATGAGTTTTTTTATGAAAGCTTCTGCAATTGCTTTAAGCGAATGGCCTGCTGTAAATGCATACATTGATGGCGATGAATTAGTGTATCATGATTATGCTGATATTAGTATTGCTGTAAGCACACCGCGCGGATTAACGGTACCTGTTATTCGCAATGTGGAAAGTTTAAGCATGGCTGATATTGAAAAGAAAGTAATTGAAGTTGCAGGCAAAGCAAGAGACAGTAAATTAACTGCAGAAGATTTACAGGGCGGAACTTTTACTATAACCAATGGTGGTGTTTTTGGAAGTTTAATGAGTACGCCAATTATTAATCTGCCGCAAAGTGCAATACTTGGTATGCATAAAATTCAGGAAAGACCAATGGCAATAAATGGGCAGGTTGTAATTAAACCGATGATGTATGTAGCTGTAAGTTATGACCATCGCATAATTGACGGCAGAGAAAGCGTAAGTTTTTTAGTGCGTGTAAAAGAATTACTTGAAAACCCTGAGCTATTATTATTTAGCAAAGACCCGGTTAAAGCTTTGCTTGAGATTTGATTTTATTTTTTAATGATACATATTTTTTCAACCAAAA
>JAICKT010000351.1 GCA_025927795.1 Parafilimonas sp.
GAACACGCTTTGGCTTATTGTCATCATCGGTAGCAACCTCTTTTGCAGCCGTTTTGTGCTCTTTGCGCTGCCTTTCCTGCTTAGGCGCTTCCGTCATTACTTCTGCTTCCTCTGTGCTGTTAGCAGTACTTGCTTTTATGGTGCGCTTCCGTTTGGGCTTTTCTGCACCATTGGTTTCACTGCCATTAGTTGGTGAAAGGGCTTGCTTGTCAAGGATTTTATAAATTAAATCCTGTTTATTAAGATGCTTTGCATCGGGTATGCTAAGTTGCTCTGCTATATCATGAAGTTCAGGCACCAGCATGTCGTTCAATTGGAGAATATCGTACATAAAAAATATAACCTTACAATAAATAAATATTTAAAAGATAATGGAAGAAATTTTCGTTGGTTAATGAGAAAACAGGCGAGATATTGATTGGGCTTTATGCTTGTTTCCGGTGCAATATTACATTAAAAAATTAAAACCAAATAAATTTTTGCGCTTCTTTAATTATGCATTTAAAATATGAAATTGTGTAAAAAATACAAAGTGCTGCAACTGCAACTTGTGTTTTATCTCTTTATATAAAGCTTTCGTCGCAATGTTTTGCAATTCTTTATTTGTTAGATGAATTGTTAGGTAATTTGTATGAATGAAGTTGAACTGGCTTAATAAAAAATGGGTAATTGTTGTAGTGCATTCGCTGTGTTGGATACTATTATTTTCTTTGCCTTTTTTATTGCGTACTTATGCAAGACCTGAGCACAAAACACACCAGCCAGATGATATCCCTTTATTACATTTTTATTTTGTAAGCAGTGCAATATGGATTGTTTTGTTTTATGTGCATGCCTATGTTTTTTTGCGTTTTGCACAACGCAGAAAAAAGTTTGCTTTATTTCTTGGTTTTGAGCTTCTGGCACTTGCAATAGTATATGCCTTACATTGGATATACTTCACAATATTTGTAATTCATACGCCATTTAAACCAGCTAATTTTTTTGTTTACAATATCTTTCCTTATCTGTTTATACTTGCAAGCAGTACTGCTTATGCAACGTTGCTTGAAAGACAACGTTCAATAAAGCTTACGAGACAAAAAGAAACTGAAAATTTAAAAACCGAATTGTTGTTTTTGCGCTCGCAGGTTAGCCCGCATTTTATGTTTAATGTTCTGAACAATATGGTAGCATTGGCCAGAAAAAAATCAGATTTACTGGAACCTTCACTTATAAAATTATCTGGGCTGATGCGGTATATGTTATATGAAACGGGCGAGCAGAAAGTGCCTCTTGAAAAAGAAGTTGAATATATTCAAAGCTATATTGATTTGCAAAAGCAACGCTTTGGGAAAAATCTTATCGTTAATGCTGCCTTTGAAAACATTGATGGTGTGGAAGAAATTGAGCCTATGTTACTTATTCCTTTTGTTGAAAATGCTTTTAAACATGGAACAGGCATTATAGATAAGCCCGAAATAAACATTAGCCTTACAGAAAAAGATACCATACTGCAGTTTACGGTTAGTAATAAATTTAATAATTCTGTAAACGAAACAAAAGATAAAAATTCCGGCATAGGTTTAAATAATGTAAGACGCAGATTAAATCTTTTATACGGGAAAAATCATTCTTTATACATTAGTGATAAAAACGGATTGTTTACTGTTTTACTCCAGATAAATCTTAAAAATGCTTAAATGCCTTGCCATAGATGATGAACCTTTAGCACTTGAATTGCTTGAAGATAATATAAGCAAAGTGCCCTACCTGCAACTGGTTGCGAGTTGTAATAATCCTATTGAGGCAATGCAGACTTTACAGCATGAACAGGTTGATTTAATTTTTCTTGATATACAAATGCCCGGTTTAACCGGCTTACAGTTTATTCAAACCATACAGGAAAAACCAATGTTTATTTTAATTACAGCGTATGAAAAATATGCGCTGGAAGGTTTTAATCTTGATGTGGTTGATTACCTGGTAAAACCTGTAGCGCTTGAAAGGTTTATAAAAGCCTGCAACAAAGCATGGGAGTTATATCAGCTTAAAACAAAAAAAAATATTGCAGGTGAGCAACCTTCATACTTTTTTATAAACGCAGATTACAGTTTAATTAAAGTTGTGTTTACAGATATTATGTGGATTGAAGGTTTTAAAGACTATTTAAAAATTCATTTAAAAAGCACAAATAAACCACTGGTTGCGCGTTTAACCATGAAGTCTATAGAAGAACAATTACCTGCTTCTATGTTTGCAAGAGTGCAAAAATCTTTTATAGTATCAAAAGAATACATTACGGCTATAAGAAAAAATAGTGTTTTTATAAATGATGTTGAAATTCCGGTTGGTGATAATTATAAAGATGTTATAAGCAGTTTAACGGGCAAACATTAATTTTAACTTCACAAAAATTTAAATATGAAATTCAAACAGATTTTTATTCTTTTTATTTTCTCCGTTGCATCATATACAATATATGCCCAACAATCTGCAGACACAATTATTAACGATTATCTTAATGCAATTGGTGGCCGTGATAAAATTGCACAAATTAATTCTGTACATATCACCGGCACGTTTTCAGTTATGGGTAACGAAGGCGATGAAGACGTTATCATTTTAAATGGTAAAGGATTTAAAAGTACAGTTGCTTTTAATGGTCAAAATGTAATACAGGCAGTTACAGATAAAGGCGGCTGGATGGTAAACCCGTTCATGGGCTCATCAGATCCTGTAGCATTGCCACAAGAACAATACGCTGCGGTTAAAGATCAAATTTATGTTGGTGGCATATTATTAAATTATAAAGGAACCGGTGGCCAGGTACAATTTACAGGTATGGATACGGTTGATGGCAAACAGGCATATAAAATAGAAGCCACATCTGCCGATAGTTTAAAAACAACTTTTTATATTGATTCTGCTACACACTATCTTACTCAACTGGTTCGTGAAGTGCAGGGACAGGCAACAACTGCAAAATATTCTGACTTTAGAAAAACAGATTTTGGAAACACAATGCCTTATGCTGAAGAATTAACATTACCACAAGGCATGCAAGCAACAAGCACAGTAAATAAAATAGAAATTAATATACCTGTTGATGCAGCAGTTTTTGATATGCCGAAAAAATAATTTTTTGTTATCGTTAACAAGTGAAATAGCTAACCTTATGTTAGCTATTTTTTTTAATACCATTCGTCGCACATTTTAGTACGCTTGTCTCATTTACAAAACGGCGTTGTAAACGCTGTATAGTTTTGCACCACAATTAAATTTTGTATGAAAAAATTATTCTCTGTCTTATTTATTACATTCATCAGTGTACAACTGTTTGCTCAATTTCCTGCGGGAAATGCTGGCGGTAAAAAACAAGCGCCTCCGGCTATCGGGCATGTATATGGAAAAGTAGTAGATAGTGCAGACAAACCAATTGCACAAGCTTCTATTATCCTGCTTCAAAACAAATTCGATTCAAGCAGCAAAAAAATGAAGCAGATTTTATTTAAAGGTGCAAATACAGAAGCAAATGGCGATTTTGATTTCGGCGATCTTCCTTTATTTGGAATTACAATGAAGATTTCTGCTATTGGCTATAAACCTTTCGAAGAAAAAATAAGCTTTCAGCCTAAAGCACCCGCAGGCAATAATTCTCCTGATAATCAAACGCAGCAAATGAGCAATATGCTTAATGCGCTGGATAAAGATCTTGGCAACATAAAACTTTCTGCAGATGCAAATCAGCTTCAAAACGTTACCGTTTCAACAACTGTTTCTGCGTTAAAAATGGATATTGATAAAAAAACGTTTAACGTAGATAAAAACATTGTAAGCAGTGGAGGAACTGCAGTAGATGTAATGAAGAATGTACCATCTGTGCAGGTAGATATTGATGGCAATGTAAAGCTGCGCAATGCAACACCGCAGATTTATATTGATGGGAGACCAACTACACTTACTTTAGATCAAATTCCTGCAGATGCTATTCAAAGTGTTGAAGTAATTACAAATCCTTCTGCAAAATATGATGCAAGTGGTGGTAATGCAGGTATATTAAATATCATATTAAAAAAGAATAAACAAATTGGTTATAACGGCAACCTGCAGGCAGGTGTTGACAGAAGAGGTGGCTTTAATGGCGGTGGTAATTTTAATGTGCGCCAGGGAAAAATAAATGTGAGCGCAGCAGTAATGGCAAATCACCGCAATGGAAGATCTACAGGAACAACTGATCAGGATTATTTTCTTGATAATGTAACCGCACATAGCCTGCAAAACAATACATCAAAAAACGATGGCACTTTTATTTTTGGCAGATTAGGACTTGATTATTTTGTTACCAACAGAACTACTATTTCTCTTTCAGGTATAAAAGTGCATGGTGAATTTAGCCCTAATACTATAAGCAATGTTGATATTGACAGTTTATTTAAAAACGGAACTATAGTTAATTCATCAACCGTTCGCACAACAACCGGTTCAAGAACTTTTAATGCAAACGGATTGCAATTTGGATTTGTATATAATTTTCCAAAACAAGGTGAGCAATGGACTGCGGATGGAAATTATTTCGCTGGAAAAAATGATGGCAACACATATTACGCTAATAAAAATTATGATGCAGCCGGCAATTTTACGGGCAACTTTAACCAGCAGCAACTTTCAACAGGTAATAATAAATTCTTTACTATGCAAACGGATTATACCAATCCGCTTACAAAAAATACAAAGCTTGAAGC
>JAICKT010000132.1 GCA_025927795.1 Parafilimonas sp.
CATGGATGGCAAGTTTATATGCAAGAGCATACGAAGCAGACAGTGTAGTAAAACAATTGCAAATCTTCGCGTCAAATTTTTGCTCACCCAATAGCTTTCATTTAAACGGCGATCAGAAAGGCGGACAATATTCAAACTTTACTTATCGCCCGTTTACACTCGAAGGAAATTTTGCATTTGCAGAAGGTGTGCAGGAATTATTATTACAAAGCAGGAACGGTTACATACAAGTGTTTCCTGCAATACCATCGAGCTGGCAAAATGTTTCATATAATAATTTAAGAGCAGAAGGTGCATTTTTAATTTCAGCGAAAAAAGAAAATAATTTTTTTAAGATTGTTATTAAAAGTGAAACAGGTGGTGATTGTAAAATAAAATTGCCGTTCATTGATTTCAAATTTTCAGGCAAAAAAAAATATGAAATAAAAAATGGCATCATAATTTTTTCCATGCAGAAAAATGAAACGGTTGAAATTGTAAGTAAGCAATAATTAATCTAGAGCTAAATGCATTAAAAAATAACGATGAAAATATCGTTTCTCTTTTTTGTTGTATTCATTTTTTCAATCAACAGTTTTTCGCAAAAACCTAACAATAATTACACGGCAATTTTTTCAACTTCAGTATAAGAAGTATGATTTAATTTTTTCCTGATGTTATTAAGAAGCGCCTCCTGCATTAAACGCTTTTCTGCATCTTCGGATTTTTGTTGAAGTTTTGCTTTTTGTTTCAATGAATGATTTATTTCATTAAACATTTTTATTTCACTAATTAAAAATTCTTTATCGTTTTGTACTGGAAAATCCAATGAATAATTTAAGGCTTGCAAAGTTTCACCTGCAATATTTTCAAACAATTTAATTTCAACTGCACTTAAATCTTTTTTATAATTATTAAAATTACCTGTTATTATTTTTCGCTCAACATTCTGCCACATCTTACCTGAAGAAGCTGTGTTCTTTGCTTCCTGAGAATTATAATATTCAAGACAGGCTATATTATATTTCGCACCGATAAATCCACACACTCTTTTCAATTCTTTTTCAGGTTGAGATATTAAATCTTCATAACAAACTTTAATTACTCTTTTATCATCAAGTTGTTTATATAATTTCAAGCATAAATCTTGTTCATGTTTCCATTGTTGGGCAATATGATAGATATGTTTCTCTCCAACAACAGCACGCTTAAAAGAACGGGCAACATCTCTGCCATCACGATATAAAAAAATATAAAGCGGTTTAATTTCTTCTTCAAGCAAATCTGCAAAATGAATATTCGAAAGGCTTTTGCACATCCAGATATGCGCACCTTTATTCTCAGCATTCATCTCATAAATTACTTTTACAATATTCGCTAATGAATGTTTTGAACAACGCCTAATAATTTCATCTTCCCTTAAATTAATATGCTTCCATGGCACAGGATTATATGCAACCAAACTGCACACATCATGTACCAGCAACGAGAAATTTTCTTTATCAGATAAATCTCCATACGCCGGAAGCAGTGGAATAAATCTTTCTAAAATATGCGGCGGATGCGGCGCTGAAACTTCCTTTAATTGATTCAACATTAAACGCAACAAGTTAGAACCTGAACGTTGTGTGCCTATCATTTGTATTGCTGTAAACTTCATCTTCAATTTTTAAAAATTAATAAACCCGTTATACCTGCTAATGGAATTATATATACCGGGCTTAGTTTGAATCTTATAAATAATATTAAGCTGATAATAAAAATGCTGACGGTGTAAATTGAAATGCTTTGTGTTTTATAAAAAATAGTACAGCCTGCAGCGGCAATCATTCCTGTTACCGCAGCCGTTATTCCTTTGAATGATGATTTGATTATAGGTGATGTAATAATTGAATTCATAAATCTTGCACATAATAACATTAAACATGCTGCAGGTAAATAAATAGCTATTGTTGACACTGCAGCACCGAAAACGCCATCGAGCTTATAACCAATAAAAGCCGCACTAATATAAATTGGCCCGGGTGTAATTTGTCCCATCGCAATAGCATCAGTAAATTCTTTTATGTTTAGCCAGTGCAATGAATCAACAACAATTTTTTGTAACGCAGGTATCACCACATAACCGCCACCAAATTGTGTAACACTGATTGCTGAAAAAGTAAGTATAATCTGTTTGTATAAATGAATGAATGAATATTCATCAAACAAAAAATAAACTATTGTTAATAAAACAAACACTGCTAATGCAACAATAATGAATTTGATTAAATATTTTTTTACCCCTGATATTTTGCCAATTGATTTTTTTTCTGCGGTTGCTTGTAAAATATTTTTTTTATAAATGAAGTAACTGATAATACCACTGCAAATAATAACGAGTATTGTTGTGTATGCAGAATGAATAAATAGAATTGAAAGCAGCGCTAAAACAGCAACAATAATTTGCGCAACATCTTTAATATTTTTTTGCGCCATTGTAAATGCAACACTTATAAGCAGCGCCGCAATACATGGTGTAACACCTGCAAAAAAATTATTGAAAGCCGGAACATTACCATAACTAAAATAGATGTATGACAAAATAAGCATCAAAATAAAACAGGGAATTAATACGGCAGCAATGCTAACTAATGCGCCTTTAATGCCTTTGATCTGATAACCGATATATGCAACAACATTCACTGCAACAGGGCCCGGTAAAACAGAAGCTAACGACACAGCATGAATAATTTTTTCTTCTTCAATGGCTTTATCTCTTTCGCAAATTTGTTTTTGAATCATCGCAATTAATGCCATGTAACCACCCCACGACGTTGCGCCAATTTTCAAAAATTTTATAAATAAATAGCGAAGATTTTTATTCATGAAATGCTGTATTGCTGCACAGTTCTTTCAACAATACTTCAACAAGATAATTCTTCTGCGTTTGAAAACTTACGCAAACGTTTCCGTAAAAAATAAAGCAATTAAGTGTATATGTTTATGCGCAATTAAATACGGCTATGAAAAAATTCAGACTTCTTTTTGCGTGTCTTGCCACGCTTATTTTTATAAGTGCAAGTGCGCAGCAACGCAGTGTGCAGGGCAATATCACAGATTCAACAGGTACGCCATTATCAAACGTTACCGTGAATGTAAAAGGCACAAAAATTTCTGCATTAACAAACCAATCAGGTGCGTTTAACATCAATGTTCCAAACAACAATGCTGTTTTAGAATTTAGCTCTGTTGGTTACACAACAAAAACGGTAACGGTTGGTGAGCAATCAACAATCAATGTTCAACTTACTGCAACAACCAACGAGTTAAATGCTGTTGTAGTGGTGGGTTATGGAACTACAAGAAAAAAAGATTTAACCGGTTCCGTTGCATCCATCAGCAGCGATAAATTAAATCTCGGTGGCACAGTTTCAAGCGTGGCCCAGGCAATGCAGGGCAAGGCTGCAGGTGTGCAGGTGCAGCAAACAAATTTTGCTCCCGGCGCTTCTTTATCGGTTGTGATACGCGGTGGCAATTCCATCAATACAACCAATGCTCCGTTATATGTAGTAGATGGATTTATTACGGATAATGGTGCGCAGATTAATCCGAATGATATTGCTGACATACAAATTTTAAAAGATGCATCTGCTGCGGCAATTTATGGAGCAAGAGGTGCGAATGGTGTGGTGCTCATCACAACAAAAAAAGGTGTTGCAGGAAAATTAAATATTGAAGCAGATATTTCTCACGGCACGCAAAATCTTTCTTACAAACCTGCATTAATAAACGGCGATCAATACACAAAAATTCAAAATGCAATTGCGCAGGAAGATGGAAATCCGCCACCATTTCCGTCAGGCTTTCCAACAACAAATACAAACTGGTGGGATTTAGCAACACAAAATGCATCTGTAGATAATCAAGGTGTTAGTTTAAGCAGCAATGATAAAGGTTCGAAAGTTTATACTTCATTTTATCACACTAAACAAACAGGTGTTTTAAAGCATACAGGCTTTGAGAGATATTCAGGAAGAATCGGCGCAGAAAAATCTTTAGGCGAAAGAGTTAAACTGGGTGGAAATTTTTATGGCGCTGTCAGCACTTACTCATTGCAATCTTATACTGGTGATATTACCGCGCCACTTTACAGCATAATGACTGCGCCACCAAACATTCCGGTGTATAATGAAGACGGAAGTTATTATCGCTATTTGGGTAAGAATAATGCATTGGCGAATTTGTTAGAGCCAACGAATAATTTAACTAACCGTCTTGTAAATGCAAATATGTATTTGGATTATGATGTTGTAAAAAATCTTACATATCACATAGATGGTGGTGTGGAATTTTCGCAATCAACCGCAGGGCAATACACACCAAAAACATTGGTAGCAGGACAAGCAAGCAATGGTATAGCTGCTGAACAAATGTATAATACCACAAGATGGCTCGTGCAGCAATATCTTACTTACAAATACAACAAAGGTGATCATTCAGTTACTGTTGTTGGTGGTTATTCAAACCAGCGTGATGTATATGAATATTTAAATGCAAACAATAAAGGTTTCTCTACTGATAATTTTTTGTATTTCAATTTAGGAGCAGGTTCATTACCATCTAATCCTTCAAGTCAAAAAACAGAGCCATTAAAAGCAACATCATTTTTCGGAAGAATAAATTATAGCTTCCAGGATAAATTATTAGCAACATTTACATTTAGAGAAGATGGTTCTTCAAAATTCCCTGCAAATAATCGCTGGGGCGCTTTTCCATCAGGTGCTATAGCTTACAGATTTTCTGATGAGAAATTTATACAGGATCTAAATGCATTTTCGAGTTTAAAAGTAAGAGTAGGTTATGGCTTAACAGGGAACGATAGAGTGAATCCTTATCAATATCTAACTACATTTTCTAACTACAGCACTGTGTTAGATGGCAGTGGAAATTTACAGGTAGGGATTGAACCTTCTGTTCTTTCTAATAATAGTTTAAGATGGGAAAGCACTTCGCAATTAGATATTGGTATTGATATGGGATTTGTAAAAGACCGCATCACCGCAACAATAGATTTGTACAGAAAGAAAACAACAGATTTATTATTGAACGTTCCTATTGGTCAGTGGTGGGGTTTTAATACGCAGTTGATCAATGCGGGTTCAATGGAAAATAAAGGCATTGAATTAGGCATCACCACAAACAATATTTCAACAAAAGATTTTTCATGGAGCAGCACTTTTAATATTTCCTATAACAAACAAAAATGTATAAAACTTGCGCCTGGTGTTCCTAACATTATTACTAATACAGCAAACCCAAGCGGTGTTGTTTCTGCACAAGGGTTTACAAAATTAGAACCTGGTGTAGAGTTAGGTGAATTATATGGTTACGTTTATGCGGGTGTAATTAAATCAGGAGAAAAATATGATGCAGAGCCAAACGCAAAACCCGGTGATCCAAAATATGCAGATATAAATGGTGATGGTCAAATTACTCCTGATTCAGACAGAGTTTATTTGGGCAATACCAACCCGCATTACACAGCAGGTTTTACCAACCAGTTTCATTATAAAGGTTTTGATTTAACTGTTTTCTTTCAAAGCAGTTTCGGTTATCATTTATTCAACATGAATCGTTTGGTGCTTGAATCTACAACAGGTACTGATGTTTTGAATCGTTTTGTTGCAGGACAAAATGAAAACACGGATATACCAAGAGAAGGATATTTCTTAAGCACATACGGCAGTTATGTAAACTCAAGGTTTGTTGAAGATGCATCTTATTTAAGATTGAAACAGGTATCGCTGGCATATAATCTTCCGCAATCTTTGTTAAGTCATTTAAAAATTGTTGAAGGTTTACAGTTGTATGTAAATGCGCAAAATCTTTTCACAATCACAAAATATAGCGGTACAGATCCCGAAGTAAATGTGCACACAAGCAATTTAGGTGGCGGTTTAGATTTTGGTGTGTTCCCTGCTTTCCGCACGTTTGAATTTGGCGCAAAACTTACCATTCACTAATTCTAAAAAAAGCCTTGTGCTATAAGGTGATAAATACTGTAATCATGTTTGAGCCGTCATTTCGACGAAGGAGAAATCTCTGGAATATAAACAGCTTTCAATTTATGAGATGTCTCGTTCCTCGACATGACGTTCGTAGAGTTAAAAAATTTTCAATCAACTCTAAATTCAAAATATTACGATAAAAATATAGGATGAATGAAGTTCATTTTAATATGCAAAATATAAGTTCAAAAAATAAAATATACAAATGAAAACTTTAAAATTTTTATGCATCGTGTTTTTAGCTGCGCTGGTTGGTTCATGTAATAAAACACTTGACCCGAATGTGTACAGCAGCCTTACAAATACAAATGCATTTAATACAGTATCAGATGCAATAGCTGCAGTTAATGCCGTGTATGCAAGATTGAAAGGTCCTGTGGTGGGTGATAATTTTGATTATTGGACAGTGAGGCATTTTGCACTAACAGATTTAACAACAGATGTTGGTCATTGCAGTTATGGTGGCGATCCTGGTCAGTTATCATTGGCACAATGGAATTCAAGTAATGGTTTGCTCGCCGAAGACTGGAGACAGATTTATAAATTAATTGCTGATGCAAACAATGCTTTATTCAACATCGGCAACATGACAGTGCTTACGGATGAACAAAAAAATCAGTTCTTTTCTGAAATAAAATTTTTGCGCTCCGTTGCTTATATGGATTTAACAGATGCGTGGGGACCTGTTCCTTTGATTACAGAAAACGATGTTGCTAATGCAACGTCATCATCTTATACAAGTCAACCGGTGCCGGCACCAGTTGAAAGAATAGATTCGCTGATAATCTCCGATCTTACAACAGCAGCATCTGTTCTTCCTGTAAATTATGAAAACAATGCCATCTATTCGAGCAACGATTTTGGACGCGCAACAAAAGGTGCTGCGCTAACATTGCTTGCCAAATTATACTTAAGAGAAAAAGATTGGCAAAAGGCTGCAGATTATTGCAAGCAGGTAATGGATATGAATGTTTACAAATTATATCCAAGTTATTTGGGTTTGTTTACCGAAGAAAATAAATGGTGTGAAGAAAATATTTTCTCTGTTATATCAGATGCGAATGTAAATGGCACAGAGTTGATGAATCACTTCGGTCCGCAAAATCATCCGGTAGTTTTAAACCGCTGGCAGTATTATGCTGTAAGCTGGGATTTTTATAATTCATTTTCAAATGATGATGATCGCAAGCTTTGCTTTTATCCTAAATATACCGGTGTTGACGGATTGATTTATGCTCAACCGCCAACATTAGGTGCGCCTCCGCCGGATGGCTATTTTTATATGCCTGACATTGCCACAAAAAAATATGCTGATTCAAGCAGCCCTTCCGTTGCGTTGTATTATGATGGACACAGCGTTGACATTTTGCGTTATGCTGATGTATTATTAAGCCGTGCAGAAGCACTGAATAATTTGAATGGTCCAACACAGGAATGTATTGATTTGATAAACGAGGTAAGAGAACGTTCACATGCAAAGCCATTAGTGCTTGCAAACTATACAAAAGAAGCTTTAAGCGATGCAATATTGCAGGAACGTGGTTGGGAATTTTTCTATGAAGGCAAGCGCCGTGCAGATTTAATTCGGTTTGGTAAATATGCCCAGATTGTAAACGCATACTTAACACGCATTGGTCAGCCGGCAGTAATTACGATGCCGAAGAATCAATACTTCCCTTATCCGCAAAACCAGGTAAATATTAATCCGAATTTGGATAACTCAGCGAGATAATATTAAGTTGTAGTTAGTGGTTAAATAGAAGCAATCTGGATTGAATAATTTAAGATTGCTTCATTTTTTTAAACAGCTTTGCACGGTCTGACGGCTCGAAGCCGTCAGACCGATATTTGGAACCTGTTTACTTATTTGTTTAAATTTTAAAAATTGAAACGCACTTCATACATTTTTCTCATCATCATTTTTTTTAGTTGTGCAAGTTGTGTTGATACATCAACCAACATTATAAAAGATATTCATATTGGTTTACATAATAACAATCAACTGCGCATTCAAATTGATGTAACAACAGTTAAAGATGCGGAAGTGTATGCAGAATATTGGGCAGATAGTGCAAAAGATGAAAAGCTATTATCACTTACTTCAAAAAAAGGTTTGCAGCATTCGTTGGTGTTTACGAATATTTTGCCCGATACAAAATATGATTTTCAATTGTACACAGTCAGCAATGGAAAAAAATTACAAAGCAAAATTTATAATTTTCAATCAGAAAAATTAGCACCGTGGTTACAAGACCAGTTCAAAGCAAATTATCCAATGCCTGAATTGCTGCCTGCAAATTTTAAAACGGGTTTTGTTGTGTTGAATAAAAGAGAAGCGCCGGGCTTAACATACATCGTAGATACAAAGGGAAGATTGCGTTGGTATAATATGATCGATGGAATTGGTGTTAAAGTAACGCATTTCACAAAAGATAAAACCATTATTTCTATTCTCGGCACCAATGATGAACCTACAAGTTATGGCAGTTCTATTCTCGAAGTAAATCTTATTGGCGATACTGTATTGTATTTGAAAAAAGGAATAGGCGATTTGAAATATCAAATTCATCACGAAGTAATTAAAAATGATAAGAACCAGGTTGTAACGCTGTATGTAGAAAAGAGACCAATGGATTTAAGTTCTGTTGGCGGTAATGTAAAGGATACGGTTGTTGGCGATGGAATATTGGTTCTTGATAATAAAGGAAAAAAGGTTTGGCAGTGGAGTGTGATTGATGCATTCAGTCCGTTGAAAGATCCTAATATTTTAAAAGATAAAAAAGATTGGTTGCATGCAAACAGTGTATGCTTTGATAAGGACAGTAATTATCTTATTTCATTTTATAACAACGGACAAATTTGGAAAGTGAATGCAACAACAGGTGCAATAATGTGGAAGTTTGGAAAAGACGGAACATTTAAAATGCCACCCGATTGTAGTTTCTCAATGGCGCATGCAGCGCATATAAATGCCAACGGGGATTTAATGTTTTTTAATAACGGCATTGATAAACATCAGTCTGAGGTGTATGCAATAAAATTGAATGAAGCCAATCAAACAGCTACAACAGATTTGCATATTAAGTTGCCGCAGGAAGTTTATAACGATAGAATGGGCAGCGCATATTTAATTAATGATACAACTGTTTTGTGTTGTTGTTCAAAAAGGCACATTTCAATATTGATTACAAAAAAAGGTGTGCTGTTATGGTCGTTGGATACAGCAATTCCGCCATATCGTGTTGAGTTTGTAAATAAGGAAGAATTAAAAGATTATTTTTTGCCATAAGTTATACTTCATCCCAACCCTTCTCCAGGGAAGAAGGGCAAGATGCGGTTAAATTTATTTTGCTTTCATACTTATAGGGTTGTTTAAAGTCCTCTCTTTGGAGAGGATTTAGGTGAGGTCTTTAATTGATTAATTAACTTATCATGAATAAATATTCATTCATATTTTTCGCAGTTTCATTTTTTTCGATTTGTGTAAGTGCGCAAAACAATGCAACGGTTAAAGAATATAAAAAATCATTTCCGACTTATGATTTTTCAGACCCTAATCCAATTCCGCTTCTCACACAAGTGTATCCATATTTTCGCTATGATGGTTTTTCAAATAAGGCCATTAATAAAGAATGGAAAGTTGTTGAGTTATCAAATGAGTATATAACAGTTTTAATATTGCCGGAGATTGGTGGTAAAATTTGGGCGGCGATTGAAAAGAAAAATGACAGACCATTTTTATATTATAATCATGTAATAAAATTCAGAGATGTTGCTATGCGAGGACCGTGGACGAGTGGCGGACTTGAATCAAATTTTGGAATCATCGGTCATACACCCAACTGTGCAACGCCTGTTGATTACACCATAAAAACAAATGCAGATGGAAGCGTGAGTTGTATTATTGGTGTGCTTGATTTACTTACAAGAACTAATTGGCGTGTTGAAATAAATCTTCCAAAAGATAAAGCTTATTTTACTACACAAGCTTTTTGGTATAACACAACACCTATCGGACAACCATATTATCATTGGATGAATTCTGCGCTGAAAGCATCTGATGATTTGGAATTTATTTATCCGGGAAATAAATATTTAGGTCACAACGGTGAATATGCATCATGGCCGGTGAATGAAACAAATGGAAAAGAAATTTCATGGTATAAGAATAATGATTTTGGTCATTACAAATCTTATCATGTATTTGGAAAATATACAAATTTCTTTGGTGGTTATTTTCATAATGAAGATGATGGAACAATACGATATAGTTCACATGATGATAAACCAGGAAAGAAATTATGGATTTGGGGATTATCAAGACAGGGCATGATTTGGGAGCAAATGCTTACAGATAATGATGGGCAATATGTAGAACTACAATCGGGAAGGTTGTTTAATCAGAATACAGATTTAAGCACATATACACCTTTCAAGCACACAGATTTTGAGCCGTATGCTACAGACACATGGAAAGAATATTGGTATCCTGTTGAACATACAAAGGGTGTTTTAAAAGCAAATGAATATGGTGCTTTTAATATGTTGTATAATGATAGTTGGTTGAAAATTTATTTTTCGCCAACGCAATCAATCAATGATTCTCTAATAATAAAAGATGCAGACAAAATTGTGTATGCAAAGCTTGTACATGTAAATCCATTACAAACTTTTGCTGATTCAATTCAAATAAATATTGATGAGAAAAAACTGGCAGCAACGCTTGGTAAAAATAAACTCGTTTATAACGCAGAAGAGAATGACGATTTGCAAAGACCGGTTGAAACACCAAAAGATTTTGACTGGAGTTCTGCTTACGGTTTGTATTTGCAGGGCAGAGATTTGATGGATATGAAATTATATGCGAAAGCAGAAACGAAGCTGGATAGCAGTTTGCAAAAAGACCATAATTTTTTAACAGCGCTGACACAAATAGCAAAATTGATGTA
>JAICKT010000295.1 GCA_025927795.1 Parafilimonas sp.
ACAGGCTTGATTTAGTAACCTATAACATTTATAACGACCCGAATTATTTTTTACAAGTAGGCAAAGTAAACGGTTTAAGCAGTGTAAGAAATATTAAAGCCGGAACCGAAATTTATTTGCCGCCACTCGATAAAACTGTTGCCTGATGGAAGATGTACTAATTCCAAATACAGTAAAGCATGATGTTGTTACTTATAAAATACTGGTTGATAAAACAGAAATAAATCCTGCATATCAGCTTCTGTCGCTCTCTGTTTCTAAAGAAATAAACCGCGTTCCTTCTGTAAAAATTGTTTTTCGCGATGGCGATGCATCAAAACAAACATTCGACCTAAGTAACCAGGATGAATTTGTTCCTGGCAAAAAAATACAAATTAATATTGGCAGAGATGGTGCAAACACGCAGGCATTTAAAGGAATTATTGTTAAGCATTCAATTAAAGTAAAAACAAACGGGCACAGCGAGTTGATGATTGAATGCATGGATGAAGCTGTGAAATTGACGATTGGCAGGCACAGCCATTATTTTGAAAATATAAAAGATAACCAGGTTTTTGATGAGCTGATTTCAAAATATAAATTAAAATCAGATCCTGAAACAACCGTGTTGCAACATAAAGAATTAGTGCAACATCATTTAAGCGATTGGGATTTTTTGTTGCTGCGTGCAGAAGCAAACGGCATGCTTGTAAATGTTGATGACGGAACAATTAAAGTAGCAAAGCCTGCTGTAAAAAATGAAGTATTAGAAATAAGTTATGGCACATCTATTATTGAGTTTGAAGCAGAGATGGATGCACGCAATCAATATAAAAGTGTGAATGCAGCATCGTGGGATTACAGTAACCAGGAATTATTTAAAGCAGATGTATCTTCTTCATCTTTTATAGAACAGGGAAATGTTTCAGCAAGCGATATGGCTGATGCAATTAGTCCTGAGGAGTTTCAAATGCATCACAGCGGGCATAAATTAGAACAGGAGTTGCAGGATTGGGTGAATGGAATTATGCTTCGCAGCCGTCTTGCTAAAATAAGAGGGCGTGCAAAATTTACGGGAACGGTTGCAGTAAAACCGGGCGATACCATAAAGCTCTCAGGGCTTGGTAACCGCTTTAACGGCAAAGCATATGTAACCGCAGTAAGACAGGATATTGGAAACGGAACATGGGAAACACAAATTCAGTTTGGTCTTGATCCAAACCGTTACGCTTTTTTACATAATGATTTAGATGATGCGCCATCTGCTGGATTAGTTGGCGCCATACATGGTTTGCAAATAGGTAAAGTGGTGCAACTGCAAAATGATCCTGATGGGCAGCATCGCATTTTAGTGCGCATTCCGATAATAGATGCAAATGCGCAGGGAATATGGACGCGTATAGCAAGCCTTGATGCGGGCAAAGACCGCGGCGCATTTTTTCGACCTGAAATAGATGATGAAGTTATTGTAGGATTTATTAATAATGATCCGCGTGATGCTGTTGTGCTTGGCATGTTGCACAGCAGTAATAAGCCGGCACCCCTTACCGCACAGGATGCTAATGATGAAAAAGGTTTTACCACGCGCAGCAAAATGCATTTGAGCTTTAACGACAATACAAAAACTATTTTAATTGATACACCTGCAGGCAACAGTATAAAGATTGATGAGCAAAGTATGCAGATTGAAATAAAAGATCAGAATCAAAATAAAATAACGATGAGCCCAACAGGTATTAGCCTTGAAAGTCAGAAGAACATTGATATAAAAGCAGGCGCCGTATTAACGTTGGGTGCTGGTGTTTCGCTTGCCATCAGTGGTCCTTCACTTTCTGTAAAAGCAGATGCAGATGTAGGCATACAAGGCGCTACGGCAAAGCTTTCTTCATCAGGCATTACAGAAATAAGCGGCTCATTAGTAAAAATTAATTAAGATAAACAGCATAAATTAAAATGAGTTTCATTATAAAATTTAATCAATCAAATAAAATTTTCCGTTAGCGGTTGGGAGACTTTTCTTATGCCGTCAGCAGCCAGACAAACAGATATGCACACCTGCCCACTTGCAACACCCAATCCACATATAGGCGGCCCTGTAACTGGCCCTTGTGTTTCAAATGTGCTGATTGGAAGTTTGCCTGCAGCGGTTGTATCTGATATATGTGTATGTGCAGGCCCGCCAGATGCTATTGTAAAAGGTTCGGCAACTGTACTTATTGGTGGCAGACCTGCGGCAAGACAGGGAGATTTAACGGCACATGGCGGCATAATCGTTGGCGGCTTTCCAACAGTTCAGATAGGCGGATAAAAAAATAATTGTATGAACACTTCATTTAATTCATTTCTCGGAACCGGGTGGAAATTTCCGCCTGAATTTAATAACGAAACAGGCACTGTGGAAATGGTAAGCGATTACATTGATATAAAAGAAAGCCTTGACATTTTGCTTTCTACCAGTTTGGGTGAGCGTGTAATGCAGCCGGATTACGGATGTAATTTGAACGATTATATGTTTGAAGCATTAAGCAGTACATTAATCGGAACTATAAAACAAAAAGTTGCCAATGCCATTCTTTATTATGAGCCGCGCATTGTTGCAGAAAAGATTGATGTAACCGCAGATGATTCTTTTGATTTGCTGGAAGGAAAGTTTACTATTTCGGTAGAATATTCTATACCGCAAACCAACTCAAGATTTAATTATGTATATGACTATTATCTTAATGAAGCATCAAGACCTGTATAAAAAATTTATAACGCATTAATAGCAGAAAAATTTATGTACGATTGTAAATGTCTCATCCATCCTTTTCAAAACGACGCCGGCACCAGCCAAAGTCAGCGGGTTATGGAAGAGCTTTTATCAGGTACAGCAAAAATTGATGCACGTACACTTGCAGACCTGCTTGATTATTTTGTGCAGCTATCAAGGCATATTAATTATTATGATTTTAATTTAAACGTTAGCGACTGGCAGCCTTTTTTTCAAAAAAGCATTCCCTTTACACTTGCCTCTGTAATAAATTATAAACAGCAACAAACAGAAACCGATTTTGCATTTTATAATTCACTCTTTGAAAAAAAACCTTCTTCAGCAGGATTGCAATTGCAGGCGTATTTTATTTTCTATCATTTCATAAATAAAATAAATAGCTGGCATAAAGCAGTTATAAAAAGCGGTTTGCCCATTGAAAAAGAAATGGAGCTTTTAATAAAAGATAAACTGCTGCAGCCTGTAAAAAGTTTTATTGCTTATACTAATGCAGCTGTAAAATGGTATGGCATACAGCGCATTGATTTTTTAAAGTTCTATGAAAATAAAGTATGGAATCTTGACCTTACTGATTTATATAGTGTAGATAATAGTTTTAAAAAAGCTACGCCAGGCAAATACAAACAGCTTAATAATCTGTACAATAATTTTAAAAATATTTATCCTGCTTTTTTCAATGTAGTAAAAATTTTATCTGCCAGCGCTGAGAATAATTTAGCGCAAAGCCTGCTTCCGCTAAAAGAAGAACTGCAAAAAAAACATCCGCCGCATCTTGGTTTGCTCTTTGCGTTTTTAAATATGTTCCGCCAATTGCAAAACGATTTAAATGGTTTTACGCGAAAACATCTTGACTTTTTTTATAAAGATGTATTGCAGGTAAAAGCACGTGATGCCGTTGCAGATAAAACGCATGTACTTTTTGAAATTCAAAAACAGCTTGAAAAATATTTAATAAAAAAAGGAACGCTTGTAAAAGATGGTAAAGACAATAATAAGCAAGACATTCTTTTTTCTTTGGATGATGAAATAGTTGTAAACAAAACTGAGGTTGCAGAAATAAGAACATTGTTTTTAAATAATCAAACTGCACATGCACAAACTTATGTTGAAGGCGTTTATATAGCCAAGGATGCAACAAAAGCAGATGGAGCAGATAAAGATTTTACAGATAAGCAACCAAAAAACTTTTTTACGCTTGGCAACAAATTCAGTAAGTATAGTGACCCTGAAACAAAAATTATTAAACCTTATTCAAACGCAAGAATTGGGTTCATACTTGCATCACCAGTTTTGTATTTGCAAGAAGGAACAAGAACAGTTGATATTACACTTACCTGTAAGCTAAAAGATTCAATTTGTAAAGATATTAGCGATGAAATTTTTGCTGCTTCACAAAATTGTTGCAATGAAGAGGCATCTTCGGTCAATGAAGAAAATGATTATCCAAATTTTTATCTCTCATCTAAATTTTATAACGAAATAAATACCGCTTTAAATGAAACGTATTATTACATAAGCCAGGATTTAATTAAAGAAGCTGTAAAAAAAGGAATCAGTAAAAATTTAGCTGGTACATTGATAGAAAATTTTTTAACTGAAGAAACCACGTTGTGCTATTGCCCGGAAAAAAAATTAAAGTATGATGCAACCATAACCGAAACAGAATTTAACAATGCTATATTATTATTATCATCGGGAGAAAAAATAATTCTAACAACAATTTTTAAACCGCGAAAAGCGCTTACTATTTTTTTTAGCGGAGAAAAAGAATGGATAGAACCTTCAGATATAAACTTGTTGTTGCAATTAGAGCCTGCAGCATTACCTGCATCAAATAAATTCATTCTGCATATAACTGCAACTTTAAATGCTGATAAGCCTGCTATTATTTTTTACGATAAAGAAAAATTAAAAGAAGATTTTGATACTACACTGCCTTTAGCAAAAATTGAATTAGACGATAAAATTAAGTTAAGCCTTTCTTTAGATGATAAAGTTGAAGTTGATAATAATGAAGAAGATTGCTGTATGCAGTCGGAAAATTGTTGTTTGCTGAAACCGGAAGAAGAAGATGTGCACAAAATTTCTTTGTATCATTTTTTTAGAAACATAATTGTTGATGATGATATTGCTAAAACGATAATTGAAGTAAAAGTTTGCGGGTTAAAAAATCTTATTGTTCAGAACGATGAAAATGTTGAAGATGTAAATAAGCTCGTACATCCTTTCGGCGTTCGCCCAAAAGTGGGTGCAAATTTTTATATTGGAAGTAAAGAAATTTTTTCAAAAAACTGGCAGGAGATATGGGTGAATGCAGAATGGAAAGATCGCCCTGTGGATTTTCAGGATTATTATAAGCATTACGTATATGAGCCGTTTGAAGATGGAAGTACAGTAATTACGGATGCAAGTTTTAAAATTAATATTGCGCTTCTTGAAAACGGCAAATGGAATATGGATGGAACAGGTCTACGCCTGTTTACCAATCCGAAATTAAACCGTGCGCCGCATTGCAAAGACGAACTTGCCGCTAAATGGTTTGAAGATGTTTATGATTTAAAAACAGGAGCTTTTGCTTCAGCATACATACCGCCGCCATTCAGCACAGAACTGCTTACTCCTTTTAATATTACATCAAGCTACGGCTTTTTAAGATTTACTTTAGATGGTGTAAGTTTTCAGCATGATCGTTTCGCTTTTGTGCTTGTAAGGCACATGATGGCTTTATCAAATCTTGTTGACCCGATTTCTATAAAAGCAGCACAGGATGCTACAATAAATGCACAAAAAGTTGTTGCTGCTATCGTGCAGCGTGTGCTTAATCTGCAAACTTTTGTATCAAATATTCAAACAGATATTTCTGCAATCATAACTGATGTACAAAACCCTTTCACCGGGTTACAGGTTTTAATGACGGCCCTCTCTTTACACTTAGCTAATGCAGCAGGTGCAGCCAATTTAGCTGCAGCCGTAGCAGAAATAAACGCAACAACGCCCATAATTAACCAGGTCAA
>JAICKT010000484.1 GCA_025927795.1 Parafilimonas sp.
AAGCTTCCAGGTCTTCATCCAACTTTTTGCTTGCAGCCTTCAGATTCCGTACTACAGCATGAATATCATCAGCAGTTTGTTTATCATTTAGTAACATGCCTGCTGTGTTTGTTGTGTCTGATAAATTATCACTTGCTTTTGCCAGATTTTTTGAGAATGTATTGATATTATCAGCAAAATTATTGGCTGTTTGCACGATTGAGTTTAATCCGATAACAGCCAATTTTATCGAATCATATAAAATCGTGTCTGCAAACAATTTGTTTATTGAAGAAGTTTTTGTATCAACGCGTGTAGTAAAATCTTCAATGTTAGCAACTGCCATTTTTCCTTTCTCAGCAATTCTTTTAAAATCATTTAAAGCTAATTGCAAATTATTAATAAAAGATGAATCGTTAATGAGCCGGCCCAGTGTTCCTTTTCCATCTTTTATTTGTAGTGTGATGGCTTTAAGATTGTTCGTTATTTCTAAAAGGTTTTTATTACTTGATTGCAATGTTGCCAGCATGTCTTCATTGGTGAGCGTATCTTTTTGTACATGCAGATAAGCATTATTTTCAATGCCTGCAACGTTAGTACCTCCGCTCATGGATTAAAAGGCAAGGCGAATTTTTCGTTGAATCACCGATCAATTTTTTAACGTCTGTAATCTGGTTTCTTCGTAAGTTTCAAGAGGGTGAATATTGTACGTTGCCTCATGCTATTGAGTTGATGCAGGTTGATTACGATAAGCTATTTACCGTGCTTAAAACAGAGCCTGAAATTGAAGCATATCTCAATCCCTTTATTTCTGCTTATATGAATGATTCGATGGAACAATTGCAAGGACAGATAGATGCAACGAGAATAGGTATCGCAAGACTTTCTTCACCTGCCTTGTATTATACATTATCGGGCAACGATTTTACTTTAGACATCAACCATCCTGATGCTCCAAAAATAATTTGTCTTGCAAATAATCCACAAAAGCAACAAGTATATGGGGCCGTGTTATCGCTTTACATCAGCCGAATGACGGAAATTGTAAATCAAAGAAACAAGCTAAAGAGCAGTTTGATATTTGATGAGTTTCCAACTATCTATTTCAACAGCATTGATAATTTAATTGCAACTGCTCGTTCAAATAAAGTTGCCACTACGATTGCCGTTCAGGATTACAGTCAATTAAAAAACGAATATTCGAGAGAACAAGCTGAGGTAATTTTAAATATTATGGGCAATATTATTTCCGGTTAGGTAAGCGGTGATACGGCTAAATTTTTATCAGAAAAATTTGGGCGAATAATGCAGGACAGAGAAAGCATTTCTATTAATAGCAACGATACTTCAATAAGTAAATCAAAACAGTTAGAACAAGCCATCCCTGCCTCAACAATTGCAAGTTTATCAAGTGGAGAATTTGTTGGAATGGTTGCAGATAATCCAGACCAATTTATTAATCTTAAATCTTTTCATTGTAAAATTTTGAATGACCATCAAGCATTGGCGATTGAAAACAGGACTTATAAAAAAATTCCGGAAGTATGCAAAGTTGATAATGCAATCATCCAACGAAATTATAAGCAAATAAAACAAGACGTTGAAGATTTAATTGAAAGTCAGATGCAACAGATACTAAGTGACCCGGGAAAAGAATCGCTGTTGGTGAAAAAATAAATACTTGTTCTATTTCAACCTGACAAAGATTAAATTTTTTCTTGCGGTATCATGTATCTGCAAACCTCAGCTACAGCCTCGGCGAACGAATAAGCTAATCAACAAAACATTTCTGCAATGTTATAGAGTTTTTATTTTCTCATAGCATCTTTTAAGAAATGTTCGTCGCAACTGGCACCTCAGTTCTTTTTGTTTTAAAGATGCTTGTTTCCAATTTTTTTTCCAATTCATCCATTGCAATACTTACCTTAATAGGCAGCACTTTTGCATAGTGTTCTGTTTGTTTTATTGAAGAATGCCCCAACATTTCTTTCAGTACATCCAGGGATATTCCATGCAAAAGTGCTACCGTGGTGGCAAACGTATGCCGCGCCACATGCGTAGTAAGGTCTTTATTGATATTGCATAAAGCTGCTATCTCCTTTAAATAGTCATTATACTTTGAATTACTTAAAACCGGCAACAGATTTCCAGTCTCTATACATGTTTGATGATCTTTATAACGGTTAATTATATCTAACGTCCATTCAAGAAGCGGCACTTTAAATGGTTTGTTGGATTTTTGCCTTCTTTTGTTTATCCATAATCTACCGTCTATGCCGATGGTTAATTGATCGCGTTTAAGTTTTTCTATATCAGTATATGCAAGCCCGGTCAAGCAGCAAAATATAAATACGTCCCTTACAATTGACGATCGTTCAGTTCCAAATGTTTTCAGAATAATTGCTTCCAGTTCTTCCTTCGTCAAAAAAACGGTATCTACATCATCCAATTTCATATCAAACAAAGCCCAGGGATCATTTTGTAACCAGCCATGAGCAACTGATAAGAGAACGATTTTCTTAACGTTGGTTATATACTTAATGGAAGTATTGTGGTTGCAATTCCTGACAGTCCGAAGCCATAAATAAAACGCTTTTACAAATTCAAGATTCAATGAATGAATGTTGACATCCTGAACCTCGTATTTACTTTTCAAAAAGTCAAGTAAAAAATTTTTTGCTGTTGTAAATCTTTCAAGCGTTGCTAAACTATATTCTTTTTTATTAACAAGAGCTTCCATTTCTTTATTGTGCTCTTCGAAAATTTTGAGAAACATTCTTTTTCGTTCTGCGGCGCCTGTGAGTATTTCTTTGATTGTCATTGAAGTAATAGGCTGATTTTTTTCAATCAGCTTTGTGCGTGCATCGTGAGCTTTTGCTAAGATTAGATCAAGATAAACATTCCGGGATTTAGCATCTTCCTTTGTCCCACTGGCTCTGCCTGCGTGATTATTCCACCGACTTTTGTCCCAACCTCTTTTAAGCGATAATTCCTTTGGAATTCCATCGACCGTTATTATTAGAAAAACGAGTTTCGGTCCCTTTCTATATGGACTCGGATTCCTTAAAAAGAACAATAAGCCCAAACTTTTCTCTAACATAC
>JAICKT010000047.1 GCA_025927795.1 Parafilimonas sp.
CAGCATATAAAAGACAGAGACCTCGGCTATAATAAAAACAATTTAATCTACATGGATTTGCAGGGCAACATGAAAGACCATTTCAGCGAAATAAAAAATAGTCTTATTGCAACAGGTTATGTAGAAAATGCAGCAATGAGTTTGCATGATGCATTGCATGTTTACAGTTACAGTGATGGATTTAGTTGGGAAGGTAAAAATCCAAATACTCATTTGCCTGTTCATTCAAATGGTGTAAGCGCTGAATATATTTCTACTATGCATATAAAATTAATTGATGGCAGAGATTTTTACCAGGGCACTGGTGATAGCGATAATGTTATCATCAACGAGAGTATGGCGAAGTTGATGGGTAAAGAAGGAAAACCTGGAAGTATAATCACTGCAGGAAAGTATAAGCTATCTATAGTTGGCATTATAAAAGATTTTATTTACAATGATGTGTATGGGCAAAGTGCACCACTTGTTTTATTCAATGGCAGCCGTTCAGCAACAGTAATGGCAGTGCGTTTTAAACCAAATGTAAATTTATCACAAGCACTGCAGAAAACAGAAGCTGTAATGAAGTCAGAAAACCCGGGTTTTCCGTTTGAATACAGGTTTGCTGATAAAGATTTTGATGCAATGTTTTCTTCTGAAACACTCATTGGCAAATTAGCCGGCGTGTTTGCTGTGCTTGCCATTTTTATTTCTTGTCTTGGTTTATTCGGATTAGCCGCATACACTGCTGAACGCCGTACAAAAGAAATTGGTATTCGCAAAGTACTCGGCGCTTCTGTTGCAGGATTAACAGGAATGCTGGCAAAAGAATTTTTACAATTGGTTACTGTTTCATGCATTATTGCTTTTCCGGTTGCATGGTGGTTTATGAACAATTGGTTGCAGGATTATGCTTATCGCACAACACTCCAATGGTGGATGTTTGCAATTGCAGGCTTAAGTGCTTTATTAATTGCATTAATAACAGTAAGTTTTCAGGCAATAAAAGCAGCAATCGCAAACCCTGTGAAGAGCTTGAGAACGGAATAAATGATATAAAATATTGTCTTAACCTAACCGCTAACAATATTTATGATATAAAATTTTTAATGCATGTTCAAAAGTTATCTCAAAACAGCATGGCGAAACATTATTCGCAGTAAAGGTTTTTCCGTTATTAATATTATGGGGTTGGCGTTGGGCTTAGCCTGCAGTTTAATAATTATGCTTTGGGTGAATGATGAAAAAAGTGTTGATGCATTTCATAAAAACAAAAACTATTTATACCAGGTTTATGAGCGCAATTATTTTGATGGTAAGATTGATGCAGGTTATTCAACACAAGGTTTGTTAGCCGATGAATTAAAACGGGTAGTTCCTGAAGTTCAGTATGCAAGCGGATTTGAGTCAGTGGCGCCTCCGGGAAGCAGCAGCACATTTGAAACGGGAGAAAAAATTGCAAAGATGAATGGCATGTTTGCAAGTGAAGATTTTTTAAAGATGTTCACTTATTCTTTGTTGCAGGGAAGTACAGCAACAGCATTAAACGAACCGGGCAGTATTGCCTTATCAAAACACATGGCTGAATATTTTTTTGGCAATGCTGAAAATGCGATGAATAAAACAATCCGTTTTGAAAACAATGAAGATTTGAAAGTAACGGCTGTGTTTGATAATGTACCTGCAAACTCATCACAGCAATTTGATTTTTTAAGAACATGGGGCGATTTTATAAAACAAAATGATTGGGTGCATAACTGGGGTAACACAGATCCGCAAACATTTATACAATTAAAACCCGGCGCCGATGCAGCGAAAGTGCAGGCAAAAATCAAAGACTTTATTTATAATTACAGGCAAAAAGATAAAAGCTTTATAATGGAGCTGGCGTTGCAGCCTTATGCAGAAAGATATCTTCATTCAAATTTTAAACATGGTTATTTAAGCGGCGGAAGAATTGAGTATGTAAATCTTTTCAGCATTATTGCTGTTTTTATTTTACTGATTGCCTGCATCAACTTTATGAATCTTGCAACAGCACGTTCTGCAAAACGTGCAAAAGAAGTGGGCATAAGAAAAGTGGTTGGCGCATTGCGTTCAACATTAATCGCTCAGTTTGTTGGTGAAGCTGTGTTGCTTACTTTTCTATCTATCATTATTGCAATTATCATTACAGCATTGGCATTGCCTGCGTTTAATCAGCTTACAGGTAAACAATTATCCTTGCCATTTAATCAACCAACATTTTGGTTAACCATTCTTGGTTTAATATTAATAACTGGATTTGTTGCGGGCAGTTATCCTGCATTATTCTTATCATCACTAAAACCTGTTCGCGTTTTAAAAGGCAGTTTAAAATTTAGCTGGGGCGCATCATTCTTCAGAAAAGCATTGGTTGTATTTCAATTTGCCATGAGTGTGTTTTTAATTATTGCGATGATAGTGGTGTATAAACAACTCAACTATATTCAAACAAAAAATTTGGGTTACGATCGCGACAATCTTATTTATATTCCAATTGAAGGCGACCTTGTAAAAAATTATGAAGCATTTAAACAGGAAGCATTATCCAACACAGATATTGTAAATGTTTCCAAGATGCGCAACTCTCCCACTGCTATTTTTCATCACACCGGAGATATTTACTGGCCGGGTAAAGATCCAAACTTAACTATATCGTTTGCTGATGGTGTTGTTGGTTATGATTTTGTAAAGACGATGAACCTGCAATTGCAGGCTGGCCGCGACTTTTCAAAAGATTATGGAACCGATTCTGCAGCATTTTTATTAAACGAAACAGCGGTTAAAAAAATAGGCTTGAATGATCCAATCGGAAAAACAATAACATGGGGAAGACATGAAGGACAAATTATCGGTGTGATGAAAGATTTTCATTTCAACTCATTGCACGAAACTATTGAGCCATTAATTATGCGATTAGATGAGAATTGGACATGGGGAACAATTTTGGTGCGCATCAAAGCAGGTAAAACAAAAGAATCAATTGCTTCATTACAAAAAATTTGCAAACAGGTAAACCCAAAATTTCCATTCACTTATCAATTCTCAGATCTTGAATATGCAAAACTGTATGAAAGCGAAGCAGTGGTAAGTAAACTATCAAACATATTTGCATTTCTTGCCATTTTTATTTCCTGTCTTGGTTTATTTGGATTAGCAACATTTACTGCAGAGCAACGCACAAAAGAAATTGGTGTACGAAAAGTATTGGGTGCATCATCAACAAATATTGTAAGATTATTATCAGCAAATTTTTTAAAGCCAATCATACTTGCATTCTTAATTGCGTTTCCTGCTGCATGGTATGCAATGAATAACTGGTTACAGAATTATGCTTACAAAATCAGCATTGAGTGGTGGATGTTTGCTTTGGCAGGTTTACTTACAATTTGTATTGCATTTATCACAGTAAGTTATCAAAGCATACAAGCAGCAGTTGCAAACCCAGTAAAGAGTTTGAGAATGGAATAATGAACGTGAATCATCAATCGTGAAACATGAAGAAAAAACTTAGAGCCTAAAACATAGAACTTAAAACTTCTTTTATGTTTAAAAATTATTTCATCACGGCGTGGCGCAATCTTTCAAGAAACAAAGTATTTACGCTGTTAAACATATCTGGGCTTGCCATCGGTGTTACTGTGTGTTTATTTATGAGTGTGTGGCTGCAACGCGAATTAAGTTTTGATAATTTTCATCCCAATGGAAATTCTATTTTCAGAATATCAAATACATTTAAAAGCGAAAGTGAATCTTTCTCGCAAGCACCCAGCGGACCTGCATTTGGTGCGCAGTTACCGAAACTTTTACCATCTGTAAAATCTGCCTGCCGCATTTTCAATGATGTGAATAAAATTAAATATGGCAATAACCAGTTTATTGAATCAAATGTAATTTCTGTTGATTCAAATTTCTTTAGCTTCTTCGGTTTCAAATTAAAAAAAGGAAATGCAAAGCAATGCCTGCAATCACAAAACAATATTGTGATTACACAAAATATGGCGAAGAAATATTTTGGTAATGAAAATGCAATAGGTAAAACATTGATGCTGGATGATAAAAATCTTTTTACCGTTTCTGCTGTTGCAGAAAATGCACCCGTGAATTCACAAATACAATTTGATTTTGTATTGCCGGTTTCTTTTAAAAGAAATCAACTGTTGAACGATTACAAATTTGACATGGACAATTTTTGGGTAGGTGGCTGGCCATTAACTTATGTTCAACTTGCTAACGCATCCAACTGGAAAAAAGCTGAAACTGATATCAATAAAATTGCTGCAAAATATTCTGAGAAAAACTGGAAGGAAAACAAAATGTCTTATCATTATTTTTTACAGCCATTAAAAGATATTCATCTAAAATCAAACCTTCGTTACGATAATCAAAATAATGGCAGTCTTGCACGGGTAAACATTTTTGCTGTTGTTGGAATTATTGTTCTGTTACTTGCCTGCATAAATTATATCAATCTTACAACTGCCGGTGCTATTAAAAGAGCAAAAGAAACTTCTGTTAGAAAAGTTATTGGCGCCAAAAGAAATCAACTCATCAAACAATTTTTTACGGAGACACTTATTATTTCTGCAGTTGCAGTTTTAACAGGCGTTACATTATTTAAATTATTGCTTCCCTCCTTTTCACAATGGCTTGAGCAGGTTTATATTTTCAATCTTGACCTAAAAAATATTTCTTACATCGTTGGCTTTATCATACTCATTGCAATTATTTCAGGCATTTATCCATCGTTTATACTTTCTTCTTTTAAACCTGCTCTCGCATTAAAAGGAAATTTTACGCATAGTTTAAAAGGGAATTTCATAAGAAAAACATTAGTAGTTGTTCAGTTTTCAATAACCATTGCGCTGGTGGCTTCTCTCATTATTATCTCAAAACAAATGAGCTTCATCAGCAGCAAATCGCTTGGTTTTGATAGCCGTGCAGTGATTGACATAAATTTTTATGGAGATAATAATGTAACGGATAAATATGGCGCTATAAGAAATGAATTATTGTCAAGTCCATATATTTTAAATGTTAGTAAGCACAACGCAAATGTTGTTGGTGGAGTTGGTAATGGATGGACAACTACACAAGACATTAACGGTAACGAAATATCAACCAGTTCTTACGCCATGAGTGTTGATGAAAATTATTTTGATACGTATGGAATGCAACTTGCTGCCGGAAGATTTTTTTCAAAAGACTTTCCAACCGATTCAACAAAAGCAATTATTGTGAATGAAGCGGCTGTAAACACTTTTGGATGGAAGACGCCTGAAAACGCAATAGGTAAACGATTTGATACCGGCGTAAATGCACAATATGTTATTGGTGTGGTGAAAGATTTCAATTTTGAAGCATTGCATAAGCCCGTTGAAGCAATGCGCATAACGTATGCAAAACAAGGTTCAGAAATTTCTTTAAAGGTTGATGCAAGGCATATTGATGCAGCGCTGAATCATATAAAGAAAACATGGAAATCAATGGTGCCTGATGTTCCGCTGCAATATTCTTTTATTGACGAGCGCATAAAAGAACAATATAACAACGAACAAAAAATGCAGCGTGTGTTTTATGTGTTTGCGGGTTTATCACTCATCATTGCATGTCTTGGTTTATTTGGTCTTTCCATATTTGTAGTTGAAAGAAAAATTAAAGAAATAGGTATTCGCAAAGTGCTTGGTGCAAATGTGCCTGGCATAGTTGTATTGCTTTCAAAAGATTTTGCTGTGCTTGTTGCAATTGCCGTTTTAATTGCTACTCCGCTTTCGTGGTATTTTATGAATAACTGGTTAAACGATTTTGCATATAGAATAAATATTGAATGGTGGATGTTTGCTGTTGCAGGAGTAATTGCTTTGTTGATAGCATTGATAACGGTAAGTATAAAATCTGTAAAAGCAGCCATTGCAAACCCGGTGAAGAGTTTGAGAACGGAATGAAAAACGTGAATGTGAATATAAATCAGACATCATTAAATCAGACATCATTAATCATGTTCTATGTTTAAAAATTATTTGAAAACCGCATGGCGAAACCTGGTGCGTAATCCACGTATCTCGTTTATAAATATTGGCGGCCTTGCCATAGGTGTTGCATGCGCAATCATGTTGTACTTGTATGTGCACAGTGAGTTTGGGTTTGATAACTATTATGCAAATGCCGATCGCATTTACAGGTTATATACTTATATCAATTTAAATGGCGCAGCATCTAATAGTGCTAAAAGCAGTCCGGCGGCAGCGCTGGTGCTCAGAACACAGTTTCCTGAAGTTGAAGCAACCACCTCAATAGGCTATGATGGATCTTACAATATGCGCTACAAAGACAAAACTTTTCGCGAACATAGTGTATACACTGCGGACTCTAATTATTTCAAGGTATTTAATCATCAACTGCTGAAAGGCAATGCCGCTACTGCATTATTAATGCCCCGCCAGCTGGTGATCACGGAATCTACCGCAAAAAAATATTTTGGTGATGAAGATCCTGTTGGTAAGCAAATAATGGTTGATGATACTGCATCATTTATTGTATCAGCAGTAATGAAGGATTTCCCTGATAATTCTCATTTTAATGCTGATATGTTTCTTTCTATGAGTACAATTCATGGAAGAGATGATGCGAACTGGCTTGCATTATTCTATTCCAATTTTGTATTGCTAAAAAAAGGCGCTGATGCGAAGGCAGTTGAACAAAAACTGAAACCTATGGTTGACAAAGACGCCGGCCCGCAGATAGAAAAACTTCTCAATGTACATTACGACAATTTGAATGCAAGCGGAAATGCTTTTGAAATAAAGTTGCAACCATTAACCAGTATTCACCTTTATTCAAAAGAAAATTACGGTATTGATCCTAATACTGAATGGGGTCAGTCACGCATAGGCAATATTTTGTATCTACGCATTTTTATTGCAACGGCTTTGTTTGTATTGCTAATAGCCGTTTTCAATTTTATGAACATCGCAACTGCAAGAAGCGAAAAACGTGCAAAAGAAACAGGCATTCGCAAAACACTGGGATCAAGCAGGTGGCAACTGATGATACAATATTTTGCTGAGGCAATTTTAACCACAGGCATTGCTGTAGTTGCAGCTATTATTATTGTACAAATAACGTTACCGTGGTTTAACCAGCTTACAGGTAAAGCTATAGAACTTAAGTTTTTTGATGATCCTTATACTATTGTGTTGCTGCTTATATTCACTTTTTTTGTTTGTTTACTTGCAGGCAGTTACCCGGCAATTTTTCTTTCTGCCTTTCACCCTGTAGAAACCTTAAAAGGTTTAAAACGAAAAAGTAAGGCATCGCTGCGCAGTGTACTTGTAGTAAGCCAGTTTGCTATAAGCATTGCTCTCATCATTGGAATGATGACTATAAGAAGCCAGCTCAATTTTATGCAGCATAAAGACCTGGGTATTCAATCAAAGCAATTGATCACGATTATCAACGGCACTTCCCTCGGTAATAAACTGCAGGCATTCAGGCAGGAGTTGATGAAGAATCCGGCAATAACCTCTGTTACTAACTCATCACTCATATTTGCCACAGGTGTTCCTGAATCTGCTTACACTTATGAAAATCAAACGAACGCTAATCCTGTGTATTCTGCTTTTCTTGACGTAGATGAATATTTTGTTCCAACATTTGGAATAAAGATGAAAGAAGGCCGCTTTTTTGATGCATCAATGCCCACAGACAGCAGCGCGGCAGTTATTAATGAAACAGCAGCCAAAGATTTTGCACCAAATGTAAAATCCATAATTGGTCATAGCATTACCATGCTTTCCAACGACTCCGTTCCTAAAGTTTATCGCATCATTGGTGTAACAAAAGATTTCAATTTTGAATCACTTCACCAGCTTGTGAAGCCACTCGTGTTGCAGCTGAGCAAAGTTCAGCAGGCAGCTACCTATATTACCATCAAATACTATGGAAAAAATAATGCAAATGATGTACGCACCTATATTGAAGGCACATGGAATAGCATGCATTCATTTGAAAAATGCAATGCTAATTTTCTTACTGAAACTATTGATAATTTAAACAGCAACGAAAAAAAGGTGAGTGCACTCTCAACCTTATTATCAGTATTGAGTGTATTGGTAGCCTGCCTTGGACTTTTAGGTCTTGCAATGTTTGTTGCAGAACAACGCAAAAAAGAAATCGGCATTCGAAAAGTGTTAGGTGCAAGTGTTGCAGAAGTAACTGCAACCATTTCACGACAATTTGTTTTCTGGATATTGATTGCTAACCTGGTTGCGTGGCCTGTTGCTTATATAGTGTTGCAACAGTGGCTTCAAAACTTTGCGTATCATGTAAGTCCTGCATGGTGGATGTTTGTTGGTGCTGGCTTAATAACACTTTTAATTGCATTGATAACGGTAGGTGTTCAGTCTGTAAAAGCAGCTCTGGCAAATCCTATTAAGAGTTTGAGAACAGAATAAAAACGTGAAACGTGAAGCGTCAATCGTGAATAAAATAAATCAGACATCATTAAATCATACATCAGAAATCAACTTTTATGTTTAAAAATTATTTTAAAACTGCGTGGCGCAACATTATAAAGAATAAAACTTATTCTGTTATTAATATTCTTGGATTAGCAACAGGCATGGCTGTGGCAATGATTATCGCCTTATGGATGTATGATGAAATTTCTGCGAATAAAAATTTCAAAAATTACGATACAATTTACCAGGTGATGATGCATCAGACCTTTGATGGTTTTCGCGGCACGCAGCAAGCCTTGCCTTATCCATTGGGTGAAGAACTTAAAAATAAATTTCCTGATTTCAAAGCTGTGGCAATGTGCGATTGGGGTCAACGGCATTCGTTGATGTATGGTGAAAAAAAGATAAGCAAGTTTGGTCATTTTATTGGTGAAGAAGCTGTTTCTATGTTTTCTTTAAACATACTTGAAGGAAGCAAAAATCCTTTGCACGATCCTTATTCAATTGTATTAACAAAAGAAACCGCTGACATATTTTTTGGTAATGAAAATCCCATTGGTAAAACAATAAAGCTCGATAATCAAACAGATTTAAAAGTAACAGCAGTTGTAGATAAAGAACCTAAAAACAGTTCGCTCACGTTTGATTATTTAATTCCTTTTCAATTGGAGGAAAGTCTTTATCCATGGGTAAAGCAATATCACAAAACAAACTGGGGAAATAATTCATGGCAAATATTTGTACAATTATATGATAAGGCTAATCCTGAAAGCGTAAACGCAAAAATTAAAAATGATGTGCTGTCTCATTTTACAGATGAGAATACATTAAAACATATTAAACCGGAATTGTTTATTCATCCAATGCGCAAATGGAGATTGTACAGCGATTTTGAAAATGGCAAAAACACCGGCGGCTTTATAAAATATGTAAGAATGTTTGGCATTTTAGGTTTGATTGTTTTGCTGATTGCCTGCATCAATTTCATGAACCTAAGCACTGCACGTTCTGAAAAAAGAGCAAAAGAAGTAGGCGTGCGCAAGGCTGTTGGTTCCGGAAGAAAACAACTCATTAACCAGTTTTTAAATGAATCGGTGTTGATGGCTTCGTTTGCGTTTTTGTTAGCACTTGGTATGTTAACGCTTGCTTTACCTTATTTCAATAAACTAACTGATAAAGAAATGAGTTTACAGGTTGCTAATCCTGTTTTTTGGTTAATCATGATTTTGTTCACGCTTGTTACCGGCTTGCTCGCAGGAAGCTATCCTGCTTTTTATCTTTCTTCTTTCAATCCCGTTCGTGTATTAAAAGGAAATTTAAAAGCAGGAAAAAGCAGTTCATTGCCGCGCAAAATATTAGTGGTAATTCAATTTGCAAGTTCAGTGGTATTAATGATTGGAACTATCATCGTTTATCAGCAAATACAATATGGAAAGAACAAGCCCATTGGTTTTAATAATAAAGGATTGATTTCTGTTGATTGGTCTGATGATATCGCTAAACATTTTGATGCACTTCAGCAGGAACTCATAAGTTCAGGTGCAGCGATTTCGATATGCCAAAGCAACTCATCACCTTCAGAATTACAAAGCAATAACAACGGATGGGAATGGAAAGGAAGCCAGCCTGTTGAAAAATCGGTGTTGTTCTCAACAATTACTACCACTTACGATTACACAAAAACGCTTGGAATAAAATTGTTGGCAGGCAGAGATTTTTCAAGAGATTTTGCAGACTCTAATTCAGTTATTTTAAATGAGGCTGCAGTAAAACGGATGCGATTAAAAAATCCCGTAGGTGAACAACTGAAATGGAACGACAGACCTATGACTGTTATTGGAGTGATCCCCGACATTCAAATGGAATCACCTTATCGCCCAATCTCTCCGCTCACCATTATATTCAATAAAGACTGGGTGGGCAATTTGGACGTTAGACTGAATCCGAATATGTCTGCATCAAAAGCACTTGCTTTAATGAAACCGGTTTTTGACAGATATAATCCTGCTTATCCTTTTGAATATCGTTTCGCCGATGAAGAGTATGCGAAGAAGTTTGATTATGAAGAATTGGTAGGCAATCTTGCTGCAATTATTGCAGCGCTGGCAATCTTCATTTCATGCCTTGGACTTTTTGGTTTAGCATCATTCACAGCAGAACAACGAGTAAAAGAAATCGGAGTAAGAAAAGTGCTGGGTGCAAGTGTATTTAATTTATGGCGACTGCTTTCAAAAGATTTTGTAATACTTGTTTTATTGTCTTGTGCAATTGCAATTCCTGTTGGTTGGTATTGTATGAATGAATGGCTGAAAAATTATCAATACAGAACAAGCATTAATGTTGAAGTTTTTGTTGTGGTAGTACTGGCGGCGATTGTTATTACATTACTCACCGTAAGTTTCCAGGCAATACGTGCAGCAATTGCAAACCCGGTAAAAAGTTTAAGAACAGAATAAAGCAATTCGCTAATTAGAAATATAAATTATACCAAACAAAATTTTATGATAATAAATTTTTTAAAACTTGCTTTTCGCAATATAGTTAAACGCAAAGGTTATTCCTTATTAAATATTGCCGGGTTAACTATTGGTATGAGTTGCTGCCTGCTGATATTTCATTATGTATCGTATGAAAAAAGTTATGACACGTTTGAACCGAATGCAAAACAAATTGTACGTGTAAGGCTCGACAGTTATCAGAAAGGCGTGCTGGCTTTTAAATCAGCAACATCATATCCTGCAATTGCACCAACTATGAAAAAAGATTTTCCTGAAGTGGAAAATTTTTGCAGGTTGATTGATGATAATTTGTTGCTTTCAAATGAAGAGCAAAACAAAAAATTTTCAGAAAACAAAGGCTATTATGCCGACCCTTCAACCATTAACATGTTTGGATTGCATTTTATTAAAGGCAATCCGCAAACAGCTTTAAACGGAGCCGATAAAATCATTTTATCTGAATCTACTGCAAAAAAATATTTTGGTAATGAAGATGCATTGGGTAAAACATTAGTGAACAGAAGTGGTGAACATGTGCAACCTTTCCAGGTGGCAGGTGTATATAAAGATTTTCCTTCTAACTCGCATCTCATCATGAATTATCTTGTTTCTTATGCAACGCTTGGTGAAGAATTGCGTTTGGAAGGCGATACTTCAAATGCAAGTGAAACTGCCTGGGGTTGGTATGATTTCTATGTGTATATTCAATTAAAACCCGGCATAAATTATCAGCAGCTTGAAACGAAATTGCCTGCGTTTACCGATAAATATCTTAATAACAGGGATTGGGCTAAAGCAAATAATTACCGTGCCGAGCTGCATCTTATTCCGTTAAGTAATATTCATCTGAATTCAAATTATAACCAGGAAGCAGAAGTAAATGGCAACGGGCAGGCGGTATCATTTTTATTTTTGATTGCCATTTTTATTATCTGCATTGCATGGATAAACTTCATCAATCTTGCAACAGCAAGGTCTGTTGAACGCGCTAAAGAAGTTGGTGTAAGAAAAGTGTTGGGTGCTTTGCGTTCAATATTAATAAAACAATTTTTAACCGAAAGTTTTATACTCAATCTTATTTCACTAACATTTTCTTTAATCATATTTTTTTCACTGCTTCACCCTTTTGATGTATTTACCGGAAGAAGCAATTATACAGGTGTTGCGCTTACATCAAATTACTGGCTGATATTTTTTATGTTGTTTATTGGCGGAACAATTTTATCAGGTTTATATCCTGCATTTGTTTTATCAGGCTTTAAGCCTGTACTTGTTTTAAAAGGTGCATTTAAAAATACAACAAGCGGTTTGCTGTTACGTAAAAGTTTAATCGTTGTTCAATTTGTAACTTCTGTTGTATTGATTGCAGGAACTATCATTGTTTACCAGCAGGTAAATTATATGCGCCATCAAAGCATTGGTGCAGATATAAATCAAACGCTTGTTTTAAAAGGCCCGCAAACCATTGCAGATTCATTATATCAAAACATTTATCAGCCATTCAAAAATGCGGTTTTACATCAACCAAATATAAAAAGCATTACATCTTCAAGCAGCGTACCCGGCGATGAAATTTACTGGACAAATAGTTGGAAGCGATATGGCGATGACCAATCAACGCTTACAACATTGTATATGCTTGGCGTTGATTATGATTTTATTCCATCCTACAAAATTAAAATGCTTGCAGGCAGAAATTTTTCACAACAATTTGGTACTGATGACAAGACTGCTATCATTAATGAAAATACGGTTAAGCTGTTAGGTTTTAAAAATGCGGCAGATGCAATTAACCAGAAAATTGTTCGCGGCAACAGTGACACGGTTACGGTGATTGGCGTTACTGCAAACTTTCATCAATTAGGCTTGCAAAAAAATATTGACCCGATGATTATTATACCGCGACCAAACTTATCTGCTTTTTATTCTTTAAAATTTAATGGCACAAATGCACAGCAAGCTATTGCATCATTAAAAAAATTGTGGAATAATTATTTTCCTAAAGACCCGTTTGACTATTTCTTTTTAGATGAATCTTTCGGAGAGCAGTACAAAGCAGATTTATTGTTTGGAAAAGTATTCGGTGTATTTGCATTTCTTGCCATACTTATTGCATGTTTTGGTTTGCTCGGTTTATCAGCATACAATGTTTTACAACGCACAAAAGAAATTGGTATTCGCAAAGTATTGGGCGCATCAATACAAAGCATTTTGGTTTTGCTTTCAATTGATTTTTTAAAACTGATTTTAATATCGTTTTTGTTTGCAATACCTGCGGGTTGGTTTATTATGAATTTATGGCTGGAAGATTATGCTTATCGCATCAATATAGCATGGTGGGTTTTTGCCATTGCAGGTTGCGTGGCTTTATTAATTGCAATAATTACCATCAGCATACAGGCAATAAAAGCGGCGGTGGCAAACCCGGTGAAATCATTGCGAACAGAATAGGAATCGTTATTCGTGAAACGTGAATCAACAAAATATTTTAATCATATAAATCCAGGTTCAGATAATGTTCAAAAATTATTTCAAAACTGCATGGCGAAATTTGCAGCGCAATAAAATTTATGCTGCAATAAATATTGGCGGCATTGCGGTTGGGTTGGCTGCATTTTGGCTGATTACTTTATATGTTAGTGACGAGTTAAGTTATGACCGCTCATTTAAAAATGCAAATCGCATTTATCGTGTTGCGCAACATGCAAGCTGGCAGGGTGGCAATGCAAATCTTGCAATAACATCTGCTCCGTTTGCCACTGCTTTTAAAACAACATTTCCTGAAGTAGAAGATGCAGCGCGAATTGACCTTGAAGGTGGCGGTGTAATTAAATATGGAGATAAAACTTTTAAGCAGGATGATATTTGTTTTGCAGATAATTCGCTTTTTAATTTATTTGATTATCATTTTTTATACGGCGATGCTAAAACAGCTTTAACGCAGCCACAATCAATTGTTATTACAAAAAAGCTTGCCAATAAAATTTTTGGTGATGCATCTAAAGCAATCAATCAAACTATATTATTGGGCAGCGATAACTTCCCAAATAAGATTACAGGTGTTATTGATGATATGCCGCAAAATTCTCATTTGCAGTTTAGCGGCATACGTTCATTTGGTAATGCTTTAGCCAATGATACATGGAATAACACTTATCTCTACACCTATCTTCTTTTAAAAAAACAAACCAACATAAAATCATTTGAAAAAAAATTGCAGGCATTTGAGAAAAAGCTTGCTGCAGAAATGGGCTATACAACATTTCATATAGAATTGCAGCCAATTACTTTTATTCACCTGCATTCAAATTTAGATTATGAGTTAAGCCCTAATGGCAGCATCAGCCGTGTATATATGTTCATTGTAATTGGTGTATTGATATTGCTTATTGCATTGATTAATTACATGAACCTTTCTACTGCACGTGCAACAACACGTGTGAAAGAAATCGGCATTAGAAAAGTAATTGGCTCCGCACGCAAACATCTTGTTGGTTTATTTATTTCTGAAGCATTGCTTGTTACTTTTATTGCTGCTATACTCGCTTCCTTTCTTGTACAAATAAGTTTACCTTTCTTCAATCAGCTCTCCGGAAAAAATATAAATCCCTGGCATTTTGGTATTGCAAACACTCTTGTAAGTGTTGCGATTTTCATATTGCTCATTGGTTGTATCAGCGGCAGTTACCCTGCGCTTTTTTTATCGCGTTTTAAATTAATTCCTTCATTAAAAGGTCAGTTAGGAAACATGCAGAGCAATATTATATTTCGCAAATCGCTTGTGGTGTTCCAGTTTGTTATCGCAGTTTGTTTAATCAGTGGCTCATACATTATTTATAAACAATTGAAGTATGTATCGCAAAAAGACCTTGGCTTTAATAAAGAACAGGTGCTCACATTTCATATTGATGATATGAAAGTGCGCAGTGAAATACCTGCATTAAAACATGAGTTGCTGCAAAACGCATTAATAGAAAGCGTTGCTGTTGCAGGCAATCCGATTGGTAACAACGACCTTAATACAAATGGTTTTCGTTTCGAGAAGAATGGCGAGATAAGTCCGTCATCACAACTTGCAAATAAGTTGTATGTAGATGAAGATTTTTTAAAAACAACAGACATTCAATTATTGCAGGGACGAAATTTTTCGAAAGATATATCAACCGATAAAGATGATGCTGTTATCGTTAACGAAACACTGATGAAAACACTTGGCTATACAAATGCTATCGGAAAGAAAATGCAATATCCTGCGCCTGACAATACAATAAGCAACAGAACTATTGTGGGTGTGGTAAAAGATTTTCATGCCTATTCATTGCAACATAAAATTGAACCAATGGTAATGATGATGCCGCCAAATGATAAAGAAAAAGACAACTTATATATTAAGCTCGCAAAAGGTAAAACTGCGCAGGCAATTGCGTATTTAAAAAACACATACGCAAAATTTGATAATAACAATACAGCAGACTTTCATTTTCTCGATGAAAATTTTGCAAAGCAATATGCGGCAGAACAAAAGCAGGAACAATTATCACTTTCATTTACGGTGCTTGCATTTATTATTGCCTGTGTTGGTTTATTGGGTCTTGTAATTTTTGCTACGGCGCAACGCACAAAAGAAATTGGCATTCGCAAAGTGTTGGGCGCATCAGTAACATCTGTTACAATAATGTTGAGCAAAGATTTTGCAAAGCTCGTATTCATTGCTGCTCTCATTGCTGTTCCTGTTTCCTGGTTTATTATGAACAAATGGTTACAGGACTTTGCATACCGCATTAATATTGAATGGTGGATGTTTTTTTTAACCGGCGGCACAGCAATATTAATTGCATTAATAACAGTAAGCATTAAAGCAATCAAAGCAGCAATTGCAAATCCGGTGAAGAGTTTAAGAGCGGAATAA
>JAICKT010000311.1 GCA_025927795.1 Parafilimonas sp.
ACGCATGTGCGTGTAAAAGCAGTTACAGCTTGCACACTCGCACTATGGATTGCAGTTTGGCTCGTTGGTCAATTTTTTCCCTGGCTGTTAGAAAAAGTTGGACCTGCATTTACATTCTGGGCATTCGCAATTTTCAGTTTAATCAATCTCATATTTAGTTTAACAATTGTAAAAGAAACAAAAGGCAAAACGCTGGAAGAAATGGATACAGCTTTTGTTGCACCTCATTAAATATCATCAGCAAAAATTATTGTTATGAAGATTACATCATGCAAAACAATTTTATTAAGTGCATTATTAGTAACAACATCATTTTGTTTTTCGCAAGATTCAATGCAAATAGATCATCGTTATTCACCGGCGTGGTGGCAAAGTTTAATGTGTTTGCCTGATGACCCGGTGAAAACATTGGTTGGAAAAGAAGGACAAATTTTTGGTGATTATGGTTATAAAGGTCCACGTGATTTCTCTTTCTCCATCATGTTTGACAGCAAACAACCATCAACATGGAAGAGCCAGGTTTTACAATCTGCATTAGTTCCAATGACAATAACGCAAAAAGAAAATGATGGTATCAACATCACAGAAAAAACATTCTTACAAATTCCTGGTGAACAAGCGTTGAATAGTATTGAAAGATATGATAGCCGCCGTTCAGAATTTAGCTGGAGCAAACCAAACAAGCCATGCGATTCTGCTTTTTATGATATAGCGTATGGCAAAAAAGGTTTATCCGGTGAAGGCATTGTTGAGTTTCATATCAAAGTAAAACCTGGTGCAATGTTTAATGCAGTACTCGGTTTTTGTGAAGGTAAATATGATACTGCAGGCACAAGAACAATGCGTATTTATGTTGAAGGCTCAGAACAAAAAGATATAGACCCTGTTGCTGATTTTGGTGCACATACACCGGGCATTTATACATTGCCTGCAAAAGATGCAAACAATGATGGCATCTTAACAATTGTTGTTAGCAATAAACCCGGTGCACAAGACAGAGATGCAATCGTGAATGGTTTATGGTTGTTTAATGGTTCTGCGCCAAAAGCTGCATCTATTATTGCAGGTAAAGAAAATAAGAATGCTGCTTTGTATGCGCGTTGTGCTTATGTACGCATGCCTGAACGTCGTTATCATAATCTCATCAGTTTAAAAAATACTTCATCATCAACCAAAACATTTTATCCGGTTATAAAATATAATGGTGTTGAAGAATTTAAAGATGCAAACAACGAAGTGCAGGTTGGAATGGAAACTGTTATCAACAGTTCGCAGGACATTGACAAGATTGATAACGATTCAACCAATGCATATACTATCAATTTAAAACCAATTACATTAAATGCAGGCGAAATAAAAGAAATGTCTGTAACAGTAAGCCGCTTTTTTGCGCCAAATACAAAATATACTGCAAGCGTTGATGCATCATCAAAAGAAGAAGCAACATCTATTGCATGGTGGAATAAAAACTGTCCTTCGGCAACCGCAATTTCAGTTCCTGATAGCGGTGTGCAATCTATTGTTGGCGCTTCACTGCGCAATATTTTCCAGGCAAGAGATATACGCAAAGGCAGTAAATCTTTTCATGTTGGTCCAACTATTTATCGTGGTTTATGGTTGGCTGATGGAAGTTATTTGCTTGAAGTTGCAACCATGTTAGGTTATGTAAACGATGTACGCAGTTGTATTGATTACTTAACGCATTATCAATTGCCCGGCGGCGGTTTTGAAATGATTGAAACATTTCATAAAGAAAATGGTCTTGTATTGTTTATGCTTACACGTCATGCTATGTTAACACAGGACAAAGCCTGGTTGGAAAAAAACTGGAGTGTGATACAAGGTTGTATTAAACGTATTAATTATTTACGTGCAGTTGCAATGCAGGACAGCACAAAATCTTATTACGGCTTATTGCCCGACGGAAATGTTGATGGCGGTATTCAGCATGGAGATGATTATTCAAACACAGAGTATTGTTTGGGCGGAATGAAGTGGGCAATTAACGCTGCAAAATGGTTAGGTAAAAATGATGAAGCTGCAGAATGGCAACGTTATTATGATACATTGTATAACAACTTTATGGCAAAGGCTGTAAAAGATGTGCGTGAAGATGAATTTGGAAGTCCGTATTTGCCGGTGATGATTGATAATGAACAATGCCAGTTTCCGCAAAGAGGTCAGTGGGCATTTTGTCAAAGTGTTTATCCGGGACAAGTTTTCGATACAGATTCAACTGCATATAAAATCGGGAAAGAAACAACAGACATGTTAGCCAATCATAAAGTAGAGGGCTTGGTGATAAGCACAGGCTGGATGACCGGTGGTTTGTGGACATACTTTACATCATTCTATGCACATGCATTGCAATGGTTGGGTGAAGGTGAACAGGTACCGCAATTATTGTATGATTTCGGCAATCATTCATCACCAACAATGGTTTGGCGCGAAGAGCAAAAACCACAAGGCAAAGGCAATGATGAAGTGGGCGACATGCCGCACAACTGGGCGAGTGCAGAATTTATAAGAATGGTGGTGCATATGATTGAATTAGACCATGGAAAAGATTTGCATTTGTTTGAAAGCATGCCTGCAAAATGGGCACGTGCAGGTGCCGTTACAAAGTTGAATGGCATTCTAACACCGTTTGGAAAAATCAATTTAAATTTTACAGTAAATGCGACAGGTGATGCGGGTAAATTACATCTTGAATTTTTAGACAATGTTGCTTTACCTGAAAATATAATGATATATAAAAAGAGTTGGGCAAACAGCGATGATGTTCAAACTTTAAAACCAACAAAGGTGATGGATGTTGATGTTTCATTTAAATAAAGTATGCGATTTTGAAGTTATAAACGATCTATATTTAAAAATAATTAAGAACAAGAAATTAGAACGTCATCGCGAGGAACGAAGCGATCTGATCATTTAAAAGAACTCTGTTTATAAAAATGCTTTATAAATTTAAAGTGCCTTATTATGAAACGAGCAGATTGCTTCGTCGTTTCTCCTCGCAATGACGCGTTCAACAAAAATGTTCATTATTAATTAAAATAATTATGACAGAAAAAGCAATTTTAGAAGTTTGCGCTTTTCATCTTGAATCATGTTTAATAGCAGAAAAATGTGGCGCTGTTCGTGTTGAATTATGCGACAATCCTGTTGAAGGTGGCACCACACCGAGCTATGGAACGATTAAATTAGTAAGAGAAAAAATCTCAATAAAATTATATCCGATTGTAAGACCGCGTTCAGGAAATTATTTTTATAGCGATGAAGAATTTGCGATATTGAAAGATGATATAGAAGTGTGCAAACAGTTGGGTTGCGATGGAATATCTGTTGGCATTTCAAAAATCAATTCTGAAATTGATACAGAAAGATTAAAGCGTATTGTTGAATGGGCAAGCCCTATGGGTGTTACATGTAACCGAGTGTTTGATTGTGCGCCTGAACCTTTCAAAGCATTGGAAGATATTATCAGTTGCGGCTGCGAACGTATTCTTACTTCAGGGCAAAAGGCTGCTGCGCCCGATGCCGCACCTTTATTAAAACAATTAATTGAGCAAGCCAATAACAGAATTATTATTATGCCTGGTGCCGGTGTTAAATCATCCAATATTAAAAAGCTAAAGGATGAAACCGGAGCAAAAGAGTTTCATGCATCTGCAAGAAAAATGGCCCCAAACAATGTTACTTACATTAATAAAGAAGTGAATGATTATGGCAATGTATATATTGCTGATGAAGCTGAAGTAAAAGCAATGATTGATGCATTAAAAAATTAGTTTGCACAGTGTATGGAAGTGAAGAACATTATTATCATTGCTGTTCTTATTATTTTAATCATCGTTTTTAGTTTTATTCCATTCAATAATAAACGGCAGGTTGTTATTAAATCTTCATTGTATGATGTTGCGAAAGAAATTAATGATTTGAACAACTGGCGAAAATGGAACGCTGATCTTAAAAATGATAGTATAAAAATATCCGGCAGTTCCAACAGGGATCAATCTGCAACTATAACATCAGCTTATTCTTACACGCTTCATCATCTTAACCCGCTGGCGGTTTCATTAACAAGAAATATTAATGGCTCATCAATATTTTCATTAATTGAAATAGCTTCCTTAGCTGATACGACAACTGCGGTTATATGGAGCGAAAAGATTACCATTTTTGAATTAATCAAACGCAATATGATTACGCATTATTCAAGACAAATCGATCTTGATAATTTGAAGAAGCTGATGGAAGATGTGAATTATAAATATGGCTTCTTTATAAAACTCATTCCTGTTAAAGACACACTTATACTTACTGCAAAAACAAAATTGATTGACAACACTTCAACGCATATCGTTTCTTATCTATACAATTTGCTTCAAAACTTTATTGAACAAAATAATCTGCCTGCTGAAAAAAAATATTTTTATAAAACAGGTTTAAGTGATAGTGAAATTGCTGTTGGCATTCCGGTTTATAAATCATTAAACGAAAGCGGTAATATTAAATTTTTGCAATTGCCTGCCAATGGAAGATTGGTTGAAGGAAATTATTCAGGAAAGATTTCGGATAGGCAATTAATCTATAATGCGATTAATAATTTTATGCTGGATAAACATTTGAAACAAGTTGCGCAGCCATTAGAACAATATAATGTTGCCGATACAATGCTTCAACCTGGCAGTAACATAAACATCAAAATTTATTATCCTGTTTTTTAGGGCTGTGTTGATTGAAAGAATACCAGGCTATCATTATTTCTTGCAACAACATATATATATCCATTTGCAGTTTTTATCTTCTTAATGTCTCTTACTTCCCCACGTGTTAGCCAGCCACTTTCTACCGGTGACGCATATTCATAATGATCTTTTTTATTAATTAAAATATCTCCCCAGTTCGCATCATATCTTCCTTCATACGGCAACACACCATAAAAATTTCCACCCTGAATTATATCCTTTAAACCATCATGATTCACATCATCAATCATGTAAGCAAATGCAGGCGCAGTTTGCATTTCAAGCGGTAAAGGCTGAAATTTAAGATTGCCTTTTCCATCATTCATAAATATACCGTTACCTAATGTTTGTGCTTGTAAAACAATTGCACCGTTTAATCTATTGCCAAAAACTTCCTGCACAGTTTTGCCTGCAAAATCACTATACATTAAAAATGTTTTCCGAATTGAGGGCATTTGTTTTTCGAGTTCTTCTTTTCCTAAAAATGTATATTCTTTTTTATTTATTGAATAAGTTAATAATTGGTCTAATATGCCGTTGCCATCAAAGTCTTTTACATATAATTTTAAAGGCGCTTTTTCGCTTGCATGCAGTTTTGAATTCAATCCATAATTGCCTGCAACAATATCAATATTGCCATCATTGTTTACATCACTCAATGTTACGTTTTGCCATAAACCCGTTAAGCCATTTTTATTTTTCAATTTGAATTTGCCA
>JAICKT010000488.1 GCA_025927795.1 Parafilimonas sp.
AAGATTTAATCACACAAAATTTTTTTTTATGAAAGCACATTTCAAACCGCTTCTGTTATGCAGCTTGTTTCTGTTTGCATTTATTCCTCCAAAACATTCTATTGTTGGCAAATGGCAAACATATGAATCTGATGGCAGCAAAAGTTATATTGACTTTACATCTGCAGGAAAATTTACTTATACCAATAAAGGTAAACTGCTGCACTACGGAAATTTTAAAATGAGTAATGATACTTTTTCTATCACCGATCATGAATGCGGCAATGGTTATTGGGCTTCGTACAAATTAAATTTTGTAGGTGATGATTCCGTTTCGTTTGCTGTGATTGAAGACACGTGCAGTGGCAGAATGCAGCAAGTAGATAAAGGCGGATTAAGAAGAGCGAAGAAATAATATTTCATTCATCATAAAATTATTTATGAGAGCAAAATATTTAATAATCTTAGTTGTTTGCTACCATCTTGTTTCTATAACAATAAATCTTTACAACAGCATAATGCTTCTGCAGATTCGCCCGCTTTATTGATTGATACAACAAAATTAAAATCGGATTTTAATGATGTTCTTACTTCTGTTGCTTCTGGCAAACCTGATACAATCAAAGTAAAAAATGCAGCTTCGAATATAATAACAGCAGATGCAAAAATTTTATCAGATTCCGGCATTGATAAAGTGTATGGTAACAGTAATGATCCCGCAGTTAAAGCTGCTGCCAACACTTTGAAAAAAATGAGAAATGGAATGGGACTAACACCTGGCAAACTTGACAGTATGAAAAAAGCTGCTGAACAACTAAAACAAAACCATTAAATAAAATTTATGAAAAAAAATTTCAAATCTCTTTTGCTATGCAGTTTTTTCCTGTTTTCATTTATCTCTGTAAAACATCCTTTAACAGGAAAATGGACTGTTTATAATTCTGATGGCACATCAATAGGAGAATATGTCGAGTTTCATGATGATGACACTTATAATGTCTATCTCACAAATGGTGAAATCGGAGAAAGAGGATACTATAAACTAAAGCACAATATTTTTTCTATCAAAAATGCCGTAGCAAGAGCTTGCGGAGAAAATTACTGGGGGAAATATAGGTTAGACTTTCATGGAAAAGATTCAATCCATTTCACTCTTATTGAAGATTCATGTGCAAATAGACGGTATGACATTGTTGGCGTAAACCCTGGTTTGAGAAGAATGAAAACGCAATAGAATTTTACAAGCGCTGCAACAAAACATATATAGAAAATAATTTCTTAAAACAAGATTATGAAGCAGGAAAAAAGCTACCTGTTTCTTTTATTGCTTTGTTGCTTTGCAACTTTTTCGTTTGCAAGATGCAGGGCATATTTGCCGGTTTGAACAACCAAAACAATTTTAGATAATTGCAAAAAGCTGGCTTCAAAAACAAGAATTAAAAAAATTAATTAAACCCTATACAAAATCTTTCGAATTACAAAACGATAAAAGCTATAACAAATAATGTGTCTTGCTAAAACTACATTCTTGGGTAGTCAAATTTAAAATTGCGGTGTAGAAGTTTGTGAATGATATATCATTATTAAACTTCTTCTATGAAAAGATTTTACTTCTTCAGGTTTACGCCTTCAATCTTATTACTGATTTTGTTTTCACAGGACATAAATGCGCAAACAAACACCTTTCCGAATTCCGGCGCAGCAGGTATTGGAACAACAACACCAAATTCCTCTTCATTATTAGAAATAAAATCAACAACAAAAGGTTTGCTTATACCACGCATGACGCAAGCACAGCGCAATGCCATTGCATCGCCTGCAACGGGATTATTAATTTATCAAACCAATGCTACACCTGGATTTTATTATTACGATGGCACCATATGGAAGCCAGTTTCATCAGGCAGTACTTTAACTGAATATTGGAAAAAGAAAAGTTCATCTCTTTATTATAATTCAGGAAACATCGGCATTGGTACTTCAACGCCAACAGCAAGGCTGCAGGTTGTTGATAGCAGTGTTGTGTTTAGTGCAAGTGGAACAGCCTTATCAAATCCTGGTAATCCACCTATATCGGGCGCTGGCGGGCGAATGATGTGGTATGCTGATAGAGCCGCTTTCAGAGCGGGATATGTTGAAGGAACGCAGTGGGATAAACCTAGCACTGGTAATTTTTCTTTTGCTGCAGGTTTAGACAATATATCAAACGCAGTGGCTTCCACTTCATTTGGATATCAAAATACCGCAAGTGGAGATTATTCGGTTGTTATGGGGGTTGACAACAATGCTTCACAGCAGGCAAGTGTGGCTATGGGACAAAATAATAGTGCAAGCGGGAGTGCAAGCATTGCGTTAGGCAATTTTGCTGTAGCCAGCGGTTCTATTTCTGTTGCTTTAGGAGATGGTACTACAGCAAGTGGTGGAAATTCTCTTGCGACAGGTTTTGGAACTACAGCCAGTGGTGCCCAATCTACTGCTATGGGATATGGAGTAACTACTAATGGCAAAACAGGTTCATTTATAATTGGTGATTATGATAATAGCAGAGGCATATACTATAGTAATGTAGATAATCAAATGCAAATGGTTTTTTCAGGAGGTTATCGTATATACACCGGCACCAGTGCTTCAGGTGTATCGATGAATGGTGGAGACAATAGTTGGAGTTCAATCAGTGATTCAACAAAAAAAGAAAAAAAACTTTTAGTTAATGGCGAGGATGTTTTGAATAAAATTTCAAAGTTTAAATTATATACATGGAATTATAAAGGACAAGATGCGACAAAGTTTCGTCATTACGGGCCAATGGCGCAAGACTTTCATAATGCATTTGGAAAAGATGGAATCGGAAATATTGGAAATGATACATTAATTAATCAACAAGATTTTTTAGGTGTAAGTTTTATAGCAATACAGGCGCTTGAAAAAAGAACAGAAAAAATTCAGCAACAACAAAATGAAATTGATTCTTTAAAATCTGAGATTGAAGAATTGAAATCAATGCTGCTTTCAAATCAATCATCAGTAAACATTAAAATATCAACTGCTTCGCTTCAACAAAATATTCCTA
>JAICKT010000241.1 GCA_025927795.1 Parafilimonas sp.
ATCTGTAACTAAACCCCAATCAGTACAAACCACGCCATCAAAATGAAATTTGTTTCGCAGCAATCCTGTTATAATTCCTTTGTTGTAGGAAAAGCCAACATGTTCATGTGCGCTGTCCATCGGTACACCATAATAAGGCATGATAGCGGCAGTGTGCGCAGCAAATGCAGCTTCAAAAGGAATGAGATGATAATTAAAATTATTGCCCGGATAAACCTGACCTTTTTGAAAAGGAAAATGCGGGTCAAGACCTTCGAATTGCGGACCGCCGCCGGGAAAATGTTTTGTCATTGTCGCAACACTTGTTGAACCAAGTTTATCGCCTTGAAAACCGAGTATGTATGCCTTTGCCATTTTTGCGGTAAGATTTGCATCTTCACCAAACGTGCCTGCAATGCGCGGCCAGCGCGGCTCTGTTGCTAAATCCACTTGCGGATGTAAAGCTTCACGAATGCCGACAGCTAAATATTCTTGCCGAACATCATCCGCAAATTCATGTGTTAATTTTTCATCGCCGATGGCGGCAAAACCTAAAGGTTCACACCATTGCGAAAAACTTGCAGCGCTCATGGCAAAAGCATTATCTGTAAAATGACTGCGCGGATCTGATGCAATTGTTATTGGAATACCAAGCCGTGTTGAATCTTCAACATATTTCTGCATGGCATTATACCATTTTGTAAGTGCATCAATTGAAGGAATTGCCCACAGGTTAAAATGATTCATCTTTTTTTCACTTACCAAATTTTTTGCATTTGGTGCAAATGCAAACATGCCTTTGCCGGGTTTATTATCAATGCTTCCATCATCATTAATTCTCGCTCCATTAATAAACATCATGCCTGCTTTTTCTTCTATGTTCATTTGAGAAAGCAAATCATTAATTCTTGATTCGATAGGCTGACGTGCATCTTCATAAACATCAAGTTTGCCATTCTTATTTAAATCGCGAAAGCTTAAACCATTTATTGTGAGAATATGATCTGAATTTTTTTGAATCTCAACCGGTAAATAATTTTTTGTAGATGATTTATATGATAAGATTGCAAGTGCTGAAATAACAATCACACAAAAAATAAAAATTGATTTGAATTTAAATTTTTTCATAGCAAGATGTTTAAAGTGTAAATCTAAATTATTATGAGATTCCTGCATTTGTGCATAAGCGGTTAAGTTATCAGGAGATCCCCGCTTTCGCGGGAATGACGTTCAGTTTTGTTAATTGATCTTTGAAAACCTAAACAAGTAAACCAAGACACAACCTCTCACACATCATGCCCAACTTGATTGGGCATCTCTATAAAAATAATTTCTTTATGCGTAAATGATGTAATAAATATTTACAGCGCAACTCTAAATCCAACAAACACACCAAACCGTTCTGATTTTATATCAGGCAAAGGTTTCGGTAACACACGCCAGATAAAATCAACACGAAAGAATTTTAAAATATTATCAACACCGGTCCCGGCTTCTAAATACATTTTATTATTGAGTGATTCAAATGGAGAATTACCAACAAAATTTAAATTCTTGTTTGCATCAGTAAGATCACCAACAACGCCCTTTACTTCCCAGAACTGGCGAAACTTTGCTTTGCGTGTAAGCTTTATATACCTGAATAAACCAGAGCCGATGTTATGCTCAATATTAAAGCCCGCATAACTATCTGTGAGATATTCAAACCTCGACATTAGATTGAAAGAATATTTGCTGTAATAATACCAGTTATTTCCTGGCTGAATATCAAGAAACGGATATGGCAGCGTACCAAAAACTTTTCCTGCAAAAACATTATAATATAAACTTCCGTAAGGTGCAATGTTTAAATAATCTGAAACAGAAATATCAACCTTATCATATTTATAACTGCTGTTAAAAACATTTGGAAAACCATGCGTGTACTGCAGTTCAACAATAGGATAATCGCTGCCAAAACTGCTTCTTTGAAAATTATCTTCTATCGTTCGCTCCTGGTAAGCATATCTAATTTTAAAACCTGTTTCAAACGTGTTGAAAGGATGACCAATTTTTGTAGGAAACAATTCTTCACCTGGTAAATTAAGAATAGCATCATATTGCTTGTTGCTTGCAGAAATACCAAAACCAAGTCCATTGTGTGTTTCGGTATAATACTCAAGTTTTTTTTCTGTTATTTCCTGGTACCTGCTTTGAACATTTGGTTTTCTGAAAAAAAATCCGAACAGATTATCACTTCCTAATTGATCGTAATAAACCTGACCATTATCTAAATCTTTTTTATAGTAAACCCGCAAATAACTCCACGGCGTTCTACTGAATAAATATTTTGCTTCTGCCATTCCTTTAAAAGCATTGTCTTTAAAACCATACGCTAAATATCCATGTAAGTAAAGATGATTATTAAAACCGCGGTTGGTTGCAAGATCAAAACGTAAACGCGTGCCTTCAACTACATCACCTGAAATCCAATTATACCAGGGACCTATGCGAACGTTGCCAACATCTTTTGTACCTGTTGTAATAAAATTTAAACTGTTACGATAATGAATATATGTTTTATTTTTTTCGAGCGTATCAAGCACCTGGTAAACTGTTTGCTCATCTTTATTTAATGGCTCATGACGGTTTTGAATCCAGAAAGAATCCGGCTTATTCAACACATTGGGCGCAAGTAAAATTTCTTCATTAGATTTATTTGAATCGATATTTGCTGTTACATAATTACTGTTGATTAAAACATTTTTGTATGTTGTTGTTTTGCGTGCTTTAAAACCAAGATGCTGTTTGCCCACAGGATTAACGTCAGCAACAAATTTATCTTTATACAAAAACCAAATGCTGTCATTAATCAATTTAAATTCCTGAATTAATGTGAGACCTGTAACAAAATTAAGATTCGCATCCTGTGAAGGTCTTAATGTTATTTTCTGAATAGAGAAGCTTGTGTCGTGCACCCAGCAATCGCCGGTAAATAAATCACCACCCGGACGCTTGGGTATAAATGCAAAATGCACTAAACGTTTGCCACCGAGATATTGCGTATCGAGTAATTTGAAATTATAAAAATTATCTGCATTATCACTTAACGGGCTTACATACATTTTATCAAATACAGGAATTGAATTCTGATATACATCTACATTTTGATACGTTGCGCCAAGTTGTTTAATGATACTTTCATTATCTATACCGTTGGTGATGGTTGCTTTAATTACTTCGCGTGTTTTGCGCGGGTCTTTCTGGTAATAAAAATCAGATAAACTTTCAGTTAAATAAACAGGCAGGTATGGTTTTTTTTCTGATGTTGTATCAGCATAATCCAACACAAAACTTAATGGCTTAAGCAATGGCATTTTGCTTAATTTTTGCTTGTTGATATTTGCCAAATCAAGTTCCAGTTTATTATAAACTTCATAACCATAATTATTAAACTGGTGCTTATCATTTTGTGGTTTATGCTGAACTATTTTGCGCCAGAACCACAAAGCACGATTATATTTTACTTTAACCACAACACCGCTCTGAGGCGGCAAAACGGTTATATGAATTGTTACAAAACCAGAATCGCGAAATGCAGAAAGCGGAATATTTAAAGAGGAATAACCTACGCTTGTAATTTGTAAAGTATCACTTGCATCGTTAATGTATGATAATGAAAAATGGCCGAGTGAATCTGTTAATGCGCCAATTTGCTGGTGCAGCAATTTAACGGCAGCAAATGGTATTGGCTCATCGCTTTGTTTATCCAATAATTCGCCCTGAAGATTTTTTTGGGCACGCAGGCATATTGGACACACAAAACAGAATAAATAAAAAAGCAGGGCGGACGTCTTGCTCATGAGGAGGCAAAATTATTGCGAAACATGATATGTTTAAGCAAACGCCTTTGCGGTATAGTTTTTTAACTGTTTAAGTGGAAGTTTATAGTGAAGTCTGAATGTTAAGTTGGGAAACTTCGTCTTCTTTTCTTTCTGCATTCCACTCTACAATAAAATTATTTCTTCCTTCGCCGGAAAGTATCATCATATAATTCTGCTGTACAAGTTCAAGCATTGAAAGGAATAAGAAGATTGCATGAATGCGGTTCTCACATATTTCAAAAAGTTTTTCAAACGAAACTGATTTCTGTTGCTCAATCATGTTCAGCATAAATTCACGGCTGGCTTCCATGGTGTAGTTGTAACGAATAACAGTATGTACAGGCTTATTCTGCCGTTCATTCATGCGCTTAATTACTTTTTCAAAAGCTTTCATTAAGCGATATAATGTTACCGTTTGTATTTCGGTGCCTTCACCTGCTTCTTCACCTACCTGCATTAATTCTTTTTGCAGGTTCCCGCGCTTCATCATTAACATACGCACCGCTTCCATTTCAGCCATTTGCGCAGCAGCTTCTTTATATTTTTTGTATTCAAGAATTTTATCAATTAATTCCTGCCGTGGATCTATTTCATTGCCTTCAGCGTCTATTTCCTTTCTCGGCAATAACATTTTTGCTTTAATACGCATCAATGTTGAAACGAATAAAATAAACTCGCTGCTTAGCTCTATATTCAGTTTATCTTGTGTGTGAATAAAATCAAGAAAGTCTTTTGTTATTTTACTGATGGGAATGTTATAAATATCCAGCTCATCTCTTTCAATAAAAAATAAAAGCAGGTCGAAAGGACCTTCGAAATGTTCAAGCTTTATCTGGTAAGTTTCTGTATTCACTGATTGGTTTTAAAAAATAAACTGTGCAAACCCGCTGCAATGTAAATACAAGTATAAAATATGCGAAAGAGAGTTTTACACAGTTTATTATCAAACGTAAACTGTGAATCATCAACCATCAATAAGTAATAACTTTTTCACCAATAACTAACTGCTATTTATGCAGATGGTTTGCTTTTCAGTTCATCACGAATTTCCATGAGCAACTTATCTGTACTGGATGGTGGCGCAGGAGCCGCGGCTGCTTCGTGTTTGCGTTTTAAACTGTTCATAGCTTTAATCATTAAAAAGATTATTAAAGCAAGCAATAAAAAGTTTATAGCTACTGTAATGAAATTACCATAAGCAAAAATTACAGCACCATCAACCTTTCTTGCATCCACCAGTGCAGGATGCCCGGGAACATTGCCTTTAAGTACAATATAAAGATTACTGAAATCGGGCGTACCGATTATTGCCGACACAAGCGGCATGATTAAATCGTTTACAACAGAGTCTATAATTTTTCCGAATGCGCCGCCGATGATAACACCAACAGCCAAATCCATTACATTACCCTTAAGTGCAAACTCTCTAAACTCTTTTACGAATCCCATAAAATAATTTTTGGTTGTTAATAATTAATGTGAATATAGCATTTAAAAATACTTTTTTATTTCTTTAAACCGGGATATTGCATTTTAAGTTTTTTAAGTGTTGTATATAATGCATCAGCCACAATATATTCTTTATACCAGTTTTGATCTGCCGGTACAATCGTCCAGGGAATTTTATTGCAATTCTCAAAACAATCTTCATACGCTTTTAAATATTCTTTTCGCAAAGCTGCTTCAACAAAATCCTGCTCATTATATTTCCATTGTTTTGTTTTGTCGTGAATTCTTTCTTCCAAACGTTCGTGCTGTTCTTTTGCAGAAACATGCAGATAAAATTTTAGTATTTGCGTGTTGTTATGCTTTACCAGTAAATCTTCAAAATCGTTAATTGCTTTCATGCGTTTGTTTGCCGTTTCATCATTAATCAATTTATGCACTCTTGTAACAATGATGTCTTCATAATGCGAACGGTTAAATATTTGAATGTATCCTTTTGCAGGAGCATGTAAATGTACGCGCCATAAAAAGTCGTGTGCTAATTCTTCCTGTGTCGGCTGTTTAAAACCATGCACTGTAACGCCCTGCGGATTCAAGTTGCCAAATACTTTTCTTATCAAGCCATCTTTTCCGCTTGCATCCATGCCTTGTATAACAACAAGTATCGCGTGTTTACTTTCTGCATATAACATATTTTGTAAATCGTCTAACTCAGCAATAATCTTTGCTGTTTTTTCTTTATCTGTTGATGAAGGCGCACGGGTGTCAATTTTTTCCAGGTCGTAATTATCCATAAACTTTTTATTGATGAATGTATGACATTTGCGTGCCAAAGATATTTTCATAAAGCAAATTTTTTTTAGTTGCAAACAAGAACACAAGACTGGCTGTTGTTTATTATACTTTCAATTATATGGGGTAGTTCATTTATTTTAATGAAGATTGGAATGCAGCATTTAAGCGCTTACCAGGTTGCGTCTATCAGAATTTTAAGTGCGGGAATTGTGTTGTTGCCATTTGCAATAAAAAGTTTTAAACAAGTTCCAAAAAATAAAATAGTAGCTGTTTTACTTGCAGGATTACTTGGCAATTTTTTCCCGGCATATTTATATTGTCTTGCGGAAATAAAAATTGATAGTTCACTCGCATCTATTTTAAATGCACTTACACCACTGTGTGCTATTTTAATTGGCATTGCATTCTTTCATCTTAAAATAACAGCTGCAAAAATTACTGGTGTTATCATTGGTTTAGCTGGATTGATATTATTGCCGCTCGCTGCAAAGAATCAAATCAATTTTACAAATTTTGGTTACGCTGTTTTGGTGTTGGTTGCAACAATTTGTTACGGCACAAATGTGCATGTGGTTAGTCATTACTTAAAAGAACTTTCATCAATGACGATCGCAGCCGTTGCATTTGCATTTTATATTCCTGTTTGTTTGATCGTTTTATTTGTAACTGGTTTTTTCAATCTGCATTTATTACAAAACAAAATTCCAATTTCAATTCTTGCAGCTTCAACATTATGAA
>JAICKT010000084.1 GCA_025927795.1 Parafilimonas sp.
ACCACACAGGCTTTCCGCGATTTTCAAACGCAGATTGAAGGAACTGAAAACCGTATTAATATTGCGCGTCGTGATTATAACGATGCTGTAAATAAATATAATTTGCAGGTGCGCACTTTTCCGAATAATCTATTTGCCGGCATATTTCATTTTCAAGCCAAAGCTTATTATAAAGCTGATGCAGGTTCTGAAAAAGCACCCGATATTAATTTTGATACCAAATAATTTTTGCTGATGTTATCATTTTTAAAACCTAAGCAGCAAAGATTTTTTTCTGCGGATGAAGAAGAAAAAATTGTTAATGCAATTCGCTCAGCAGAAAAAGAAACCAGCGGTGAAGTGCGGTTATTTATTGAAAATAAGTGCCGCTTTGTTGATCCGCTGGATCGGGCAGCAGAAATTTTTCTCCAGTTAAAAATGAATGAAACCGCAAACCGTAATGCAGTGCTTGTATATGTCGCAAAAAAACATCGCCAGCTTGCTGTGTTTGCAGACGAAGGCATTTATAATAAAGCTGGCGCAGCATTTTGGAATAATGCAGTTGCAATAATGCTAAAAGAATTTAGAAAAGAAAATTATGCTGAAGGGTTGATGGAAGTAATCCAAAAGATTGGGCTTTCATTGCAAACACATTTTCCTTATGATGCTGAAACAGATAAAAATGAATTGCCGGATGATATTGTATTTGGAAAATAGATTCACGCAAAGTGGCAAAGTTTTACAAAAAAAATCACAATGCAACCTTAGCACCTTTGCCCCTTTAAATTTTTTGCGTGAAAAAAAAGAAATAATGAAACATTTTTTATATCTCATCTCTTTCCTGCTTTTTACCACCATACTTTCTGCGCAGGAAGTTTTGCCAAAACCAAATCCGCCAAGGCTATTTGTTGACAAAGCGAATATGCTTTCGCAAGACCAGGTAAATATTTTAGAACAGAAATTAGATGCGTTTAACGATTCAACCAGTAACCAGATTGCGGTTGTTATTATTCCAACTTTAAATGATGTACCGGTTGAAGATTATGCAGTAAAACTTTTTCGTGACTGGGGTATTGGTGGATCAAAACATAATAATGGTGTGTTGTTATTAATCGCAGCACAAGATCATAAAATACGCATTGAGGTTGGCTATGGTTTAGAAGGTGCAATAACCGATGTACAATCGAATGATATTATTGCGAATGATCTCACGCCAAATTTTAAAAACGAAGATTATTATGCCGGAATAGATGATGCTATAAACTCTTTAGAAAAAGCTGCGGCAGGCGAATATAAAGAACGCGGCAAGCAAAAAAGTGATAACGGTAAAGGCGGAAACATTTTAGGCTTCATAATTATATTTATTGTAATAATAATTGCAATTAGTCGTGGACGTGGTGGACGCGGTGGCGGCATGATGAGTCGGCGCGGTTCTGGAAGCTGGATAATACCTGCAATGTTTTTAGGTGGTTGGGGACGTGGCGGCAGCGGCGGTTTTGGAGGAGGCGCATTTGGCGGTGGAGGCTTCGGTGGAGGCGGCGGTGGCTTCGGAGGATTTGGTGGTGGCAGCAGCGGCGGCGGTGGCGCCAGTGGTGGATGGTAAACAAACCTTTTTATAAGAGCTAACAAAGCAAAAGAAATTGTTAGCTCTTTTTATTTTATGTCCTTAAAAATTCATAAGCATATATATTTAAAAATTATGGTGATGAATATAAATGAAAGAAAATTTTTGTTATCATGTTAACCTACGATTTCAGATTATTTTTCAGATGTAAGCTCTTTTAGTTTTTCCCACATTTCAGGAATACGTTTTATCCAGATGAGTTCTTTCTTTTTTTCATTTGCATTTATTGCAGGTGAGCCAAAATAAGTTTTATTACTATCCAATGAATAAGCCACACCGCTTTGCGCATACACCGTTGCATTTTCTCCAATGGTTAATGTTTTACTTACACCAACTTGTCCCCATAATACAACACCATCTTCAATTGTTGTTGCGCCTGCAATGCCAACCTGTGCAGCAAATAAACAGTTGCATCCAACGTTTGTATCATGACCAATATGCACAAGGTTATCAATCTTAGTGCCTTTCCCAATACGTGTTGAAGCAGTAACTCCACGATCAATTGTGCAGCTTGCACCAATCTCAACGTTATCTTCAATAATTACATTTCCGCAACTCTGCATCTTTTTGTACCATACATCGCGATTTTTTTTTGTGTTGTAGTAAAATGCATCACTGCCAATAACTGTTCCTGATTGTATAATAACATTGTTACCAATTTCAGTATAATCCATTATTGTAACGTTTGGATGAATAATGCAATCATTACCAATCTTTACATCTTTACCAATAAACACATTTGGCATTACAACAGTACGTTCACCAATCACTGCATTTTCGTTTTGCAAAATTTTTGTTGGATGAAACGGTCTGAAGTAATTAACAATTTTTAAGTAAGCTTCAAACGGTTCGTTAACAACAAGAATATTTTTTCCTCCGGGTATTGTTACATTTTTTGTGTTGATGATAATGTGTGTTGCTGCACTATTTAAACAGGTTTCATAATATTTCGGATGATCAACAAAACATAAATCACCTTCTTCCACTTTATGTATTTCATTTATACCATAAGCCTGTGATGCAGCGCTGCCAATGGTTTCAGCGTTTATTAGTTCTGCAATCCATTTTATAGAAACAGGTTGAGGAAATTTCATGTATCAAATTTTTGTGCGTCAAAGTTAAGTTGTTGTTTGCGCGATGAAGTGCAGATTTATATTTTATAAATTGTTTATTAAATACTGAAAAGTTGCTTTTGAATTTTAAAATCATGTTTTTAATGCAGCGCAATTCACATCACTAAAAAAAATTGTGTATAAAATTGTTTGAAATTTTTTTTGTGTAAGAGAAAAGTATTTTTAATATTGTGATGGGAAATTTATTTTCCCAGTTACTTACTAACCCATCTATATACAAAGTCCCGCATCGGCGGGATTTTTTTATTGTTGTATGTTTCGATATTTCATTATATATAAACCATGTCAAACGCTGTCGCAGTTCACTTCAACATTAAATAAAAAAACACTTGCTGATTATTTTTCTGTTCCAAAAAATGTTTATCCGGTTGGAAGATTAGATGAAGACAGTGAAGGTTTAATGATATTAACCAACGATAAAAAACTTAATCAGTATTTATTGAATCCTGAAAATGAACATGACAGAGAATATTGGGTACAGGTAGAAGGTAACATTTCAGACGATGCTGTAATACAGATGCAGCAAGGGTTTCAGCTTAATATAAAGGGCAGAACCGAGAAAACAAAATCTTGTAAAATTGAAATATTAGATAAAGCTCCGCAGGTTGATGAACGCATTCCTCCGATACGTTATCGTGTAAACATTCCAACGTCGTGGATAAAAATAATTTTAAAAGAAGGTAAGAACAGACAGATTAGAAAGATGACAGCAAAGGTTGGTTTTCCTACATTGCGTTTAATAAGATCTCGTATCGTCGACATTGAGTTAAAAAATATGCAACCTGCAACAATGATTGAGCTTTCACAAAAATCAATTTATAAAAAACTTTTTCATGCAACCGATATATGAAGTGAGTGAAGGATTATATAACATCACTACAGATATTTCTAAACTTGATGTTAACGTTATTCACCGGTTTCTTTCTGAAGAATCTTATTGGGCGAAAGGAGTTCCAAAAAATATTGTTGAAAAATCAATTGTAAACTCTTTATGCTTTGGTATGTTTTATAAAAATGAACAAGTTGGTTTTGCAAGATTAATTACAGATAAAGCAACGTTCGCTTATGTTGCTGATGTTTTTATTTTACGTGAACACAGAGGTAAAGGATTAGGTAAATGGTTAATGAAAGCAATACAATCACATCCCGAATTACAAAACTTAAGAAGATGGTTGCTAACTACAAAAGATGCACATACTTTATATGAACAATTAGGTTGGCAGAAACCATCAGCAGATTATGCATATCGTTTTATGATGCGGCAGAATGCTGATGTATATAAAAAGAGCCAGTAAAGTTGGAAAGCCAGATAGACAGCAAGTTTGACTTTCCGATTTCTGTAAAAGAGTTTGTAAAGTGTTTGGGTAAAACGAATAAAAAAATTTAATAAAGATTGATTTGCTTTTCGGACTTGCGGATTTTCCTTCTTCCCAGCTTGCCATTAAGAATTCAACATTAACGGCATTACAAGCATTAATAAATCTTCATTTTCATCTTGGGTATTTGGTTTTATAATACCGGCTTTATTTGGTGTAGAGAGTTCAATTGTTATTTCTTCACTGTCAGATGCATTTAATAATTCAATCAAAAATTTTGCATTAAAAGCAATTTGCAAATCTTCACCATCATACTGGCAACTCATACGTTCATTACCTTCAAAACTAAAATCAACATCTTGCGCAGCCAACTGCAGTTCACTTCCGCTTATACTTAATACAACCTGGTTTGTGCTTTTATTGCTGAATATGCTTACACGGCGTAATGCACTTTGAAAATCATTTTTATTTACTGTGAGCTTGTATGGATTATCTGTGGGAATAACAACTTTATAATCCGGAAAACGCGCATCAATTAAACGGCAGCTTAAACGTGTTGAATCATGTGTTACAAAAAAATGATTGCTGTTATAGCTTACAGTTAATTCATCATCATTATTAGGCAAAATATTTTTTAATAAACTCAAAGGTTTTTTTGGAACGATAAAATTATCTGACTTAGCGCTTTCTGCATCTGTGCGTTTGTATCTAACTAACCTGTGTGCATCTGTTGAAACAAATTGTAACACACCTTTTGATAGTTCAAAAAAAACACCTGTCATAGCAGGTCTTAAATCATCGTTGCTTACAGCAAATAAAGTTTTATTTATTCCGCTTAATAATGCTGAGCTGCTTACTGTAAAACTATTTGCATCATCAGCGGCAGGCGCTTTCGGAAAGTTATCAGGATTTTCACCCATTACTTTATACTTACCGTTATCGCTTGTTATTTCAACAGCAAAATTTTTATCTACATTAAAAGTAAGTGGCTGGTCAGAAATGTTTTTGAGTGAATCCATTAATATACGTGCAGGAATACAAATCTTGCCATTGGTTTTACTTTCCACTTCCATTTCCACACGCATTACCGTTTCTAAATCTGTTGCAACAAGGCTTAATTTTTTATCCTGTATTTCAAAAAGAAAATCTTCTAATATCGGCAAAACAGTATTAGCATTTATTACGCCGCTTATTTGTTGAAGATGTTTTAATAAAGTTGATGAAGAAACTATAAATTTCATAATGCAGGTATGCTTTTTAATTAGCAAACGCTTTAAAGCATGAGGGCAAACCTACTGTAAATTGTTATATAGGGCAAGTGAATTTTAATGCTCTGAAAAAATGTGGATTGTATGTGCGTGAACTTAACTAACGCACACAGAAGTTAATATGGTACTTAATTTTTCTTTTACAAGTGGCTTTACAATATAGTCCTGTACATTACTAAATTGATGTGCATAATTTATGTCAGCATCATTAACAGAAGATGTCACCAAAAAAATAGGTATATCTTTCAAAGCAGGGGAATGGAGATTTTTAAAAGCATGCAAAAAATCCCAGCCATTCATGATGGGCATATTTACATCCAGCAAAATAATATCCGGTAATTCCTGCGGGTTGTTCATATTTTTTTCAAGGAACCGATAAGCTTCTTCGCCGTTTGAGCAGGTTATGATTTTTTGGGTTAATCCTGTGGCATCAAGCGTTTTACTTGCGATGTACTGATAAATAGTATCGTCATCAACCAATAATACCTTAAGTTTAGTTTTCTTCATAGGACCAAGTAATTAATGTACAATATTAGTTTATTACGCATATGAGCTGAGAATCTTGGGTTACTAATTTGGCCTTTTTTATTACCGAAAAAGACTTTTACTTTTTAAACATTAATTGAGTTAATGGCTTTTTTCTTCTTTTTTTGCAGGGCTAAATAATATCAATGGGAAAGATACTACTTTTTTTTCTAATAACGCCGGTATGTTTAAGGGCGCAATTAACGGTGGAAAAAATAATGCAGGATCCTAAATGGATTGGCACATCTCCTTCTAATATTTTTTGGAGCTACAACAGTAAATCAATTTATTTTAAATGGAATCCTGAAAAAAATATCAGTGATTCATCATATAATTATTCCTTATCAGAAAACAAGATTTCGGAATCATCATTTAATAAGGCGCAATTTGCGGAAGACATTCAGAATGGTAAATACAATCAGTTAAAAACCGAAGAAGTATTTGTGCATGAAAATGATATTTACCTGTTGAATATTGCAACAGGTAAAGTTTTCCGCATCACTCAAACCGAAGCAACTGAAAGCAATCCTTTATTTACAAATAATGATAGCGATATTGTTTTTACATCAGGCAATAATTTATTTGCATGGAATAATAAAAATGGAACCATACAACAACTAACAAATTTTGTAAGCAGCAATGCTCCATCAGAAAATAGCGATGAAACACAACAGCAATTATGGTTAAAGAATGAAGCTTTGCAAACTTCGTCGGTTATAAAACGAAGAACAGATAAAGCAGATTCTGCAAAAGCATTTCTTAAGCGAAATAAGGAAAACGAATTGCACAAAATTTATATTGGCAATAAAGATGTGCAGCAATTAACTATTAGTCCCGATGAAAGGTTTATAACATACACATTATTTAAAAAGAGTAATGAACAAACAACGGTTGTACCTTCTTATGTAAATAAAACCGGTTATACTGAAGAGATTCCTGGTCGCCCCAAAGTTGGCAGACCCGATGGTGATTATTCTTTTTTTGTTTTTGATAAACTAAAAGATACGGTTTTCAACATTTCTACAGATTCAATTCCGGGTATTTATGATAAGCCTGAGTTTTTAAAAAATTATCCTGACACAAATAAAAATGCAAAACCAATTTTACGTAAGGTTGTTATACAAGGAATTTATTGGAATGATAAAGGCGATGCAGTTATAGCAGATATTTTTTCTTTAGATTATAAAGACAGATGGATAATGCAGCTTAATGCAGAAACCGGAAAGCTTTCTTTAATAGATCGCCAGCATGATAGCGCGTGGATTGCAGGTCCCGGCATTGCCTGGCTTGATGCAGCAAATATTGGATGGATAAACAACAACACAATTTATTTTCAGAGTGAAGCAACAGGTTATTCGCATTTATATGCATACAATATAAACTCACATCAGCGCAATGCAATAACATCAGGCAATTATGAAATTCAGAAAGCAGTTTTAAGTCGCGATAAAAAATATTTTTATTTAATCACCAACGAAGAACATCCGGGTAAACAAAGTATTTACCGCATTAATTATGATGGAAGTAATAAAATAAAACTCAGTTCGCTAATGGGAGGTTATGAAATGTTTTTATCGCCTGATGAAAAATATATTGCTTACCGTTATTCTTATCAAACAAAACCATGGGAATTATATTACCAGGAAACTAAGCCAAATGCAAAGCCGGTGCAGGTTACAGATAAAGCAATGAGTGATTCATTTAAATCGTACACATGGCGCGATACAAAAATTTTTACGTTCACAGCAAGAGATGGCGCTCAGGTTCATGCACGCATTTATGAGCCGAAAGAAGGAACGAAAAATAATGCAGCCATAATTTTTGTGCATGGTGCAGGCTATTTACAAAATGTAAATTATCAGTGGAGTTATTATTTCCGGGAAATGATGTTTAATAATTTATTGGCTGATAAAGGCTATACTGTTTTAGATGTTGATTACAGGGCAAGCGCAGGTTATGGGAGAAACTGGCGTACCGCAATTTATCGATATATGGGTGGAAAAGATTTGGATGATGAAGTTGATGCAGCGCATTATCTTGTTCATAGTCTTGGCATAGATTCAACGCGCATTGGTATATATGGCGGAAGTTATGGTGGCTTTATGACGCTGATGGCAATGTTTACGCAACCAAATGTTTTTAAAGCCGGCGCTGCTTTACGTTCTGTTACAGATTGGGCGCATTACGATCATGAATATACTGCCGCAATTTTAAATGAACCTTTTACAGACAGCATTGCGTATGCACGTTCTTCGCCAATAAATTTTGCCGAAGGTTTAAAAAATCATTTATTGATTTGCCATGGAATGGTTGATGTGAATGTACATGTCCAGGACGATATGCGTCTTGTTCAAAGGTTAATTGAATTGGGGAAAGATAATTGGGAGTTCGCGGTTTATCCTGTAGAAGATCATGGTTTTGTTGAAGCCAGCAGTTGGACAGATGAATACAAACGTATTTTAAAATTGTTTGATGAGAATCTTTTGAATAAATAATTATTTCTCAGTCACAACAATAAATATTAATTGCATGGCAAAAAATAAATGTAAAATAGAAAATCATTTTACTCCTGTAACTTTTTCTTTTGTAAATCGTACAACAAAAAAATACAAAATGAAAAAATTACCTATTCTGCTTACTTTATTATTATTTGCTTCTGTTTCGTTTGCACAAAACACAACCATTCACGATGCAAATGCCAAGGTAAGAAATGTTGGCAGCTTTCATGCAATTGAAGTTTCAAACGGCATTCATCTTATACTTAAACAAGGCAATACAGATGCAGTTGCTGTTAGCGCTTCATCAACTGATCTCATCAGTAAAATAAAAACTGAAGTTTCAAATGGTAAGCTTAAAATTTATTTTGATCATAGCATGTGGAAAAACTGGAATTCAAAAGGAAAGGAACTGAAAGCTTACGTGACCATAAAAGATATTGATGAACTTGAAGCAAACTCAGGTGCTGAAGCAACCACAGATGGCAACATTAGTTCTTCGGATATGAAGATCACGCTTTCTTCCGGTGCTGATTTTGATGGGCAGGTTACAGCTTCTAAATTGTGGGTTGATCAAAGCAGCGGCAGCGATATGGATATTAAAGGAAAAGTAAGTTACATTGAAATTAAAACCAGCAGCGGTTCAGATTTTAAAGGTTATGATCTTGTTTCTGAAACCTGTAAAGCAGATGCAAGCAGTGGCAGCGGTATTGAAATAACTGTAAATAAAGATTTACAGGCAGAAGCCAGCAGCGGCGGTGATGTTAATTACAAAGGAAACGCTTCTATTTCCCAAATATCAAACAGCAGTGGCGGCAGAATAAAAAAGCAAAGCTAAAAGCAGCAAAATGGTATGCAGCAAAAAAAGTTCCTTTGTAAAAAGGAACTTTTTGTATTTATATATTCAAGACTGCTTACTGTGTATCGCCAAAATCATCGTTGGTATCAAAACCAAGATCACTTAATTCATCTTCGGTTTTACCGCGAAAATTGCGAATCTTATCTTTTATTCCGCCTGCAAGATCGCTGGCAGAATCAGCAATGCGCTGACGGGTTTCGCTACCGCTTGAAGGAGCAACCAATAAACCTACTGCTAACCCTGCAACAAAGCCAGTAAGGGTTGCTACTAAAATACGCTGTGCACTCATAAAAAAGTTTTTTATTAATTAATGAACAATTTATTTTTCAACAATCTTGCCAGAAAATAAATTAAATATTTACTGCTGTAAAAAATGTTTGTTTATACGGAGGTCTCTTAAAATACCCGATTTAGGATTAAGTGTTATAGTGAAAGATTTAAACTGTCCAACATTTACATCAATCACCATTTGCCAGCAATGCATATCGCGTGTAAGGTAAATGCTTGTTGCCTGTATGCGTTGTGTTCTGAAATCAAAATAAAATCCGCCGCCCAATTTCCACTTGGGAGAAATGCTTATATCTCCATTAATATTTACATTAGAATTAAGTTGCGAAATAAAATGTATTAAATCAGGAGAAAGATAATGTGAATAGCTAAGCGAATAAGACAACTGCACAGACCATGGAATATTAAAATCAACAAACTCACCCGGGTTTTCTCTAACATATTGCAGTTCTCTTTGTTGCTCATCGGGTGTGAGCGTTTCATCTTCTCCTAACCTATTCTCGTCGCTTCGCTTATCTTTAGATTTACTTTGAAAAGAAGTAGAAAGTGCCAGGTTTCCCGATTGAAAATTTCCTAATTTACCGTGTTTCCAAAGTAACTGGTTTTTGCCTGAACTATCTGGTTGATATGGATGAATAACTGCGCCTGCTGTTATATTCATTTTATTATTAAACAAGCTGCTTCCCGTTCTTATATTTATATCTTGCCAGTTTAAACTATCAGCAATTAAATTATAACCGCTTGAAATACTCAGGTTATCAAGTAGCCTTACTTTTTTTACACTGTCTCCCCCGGTCGAGTCACGATTTTTTACTTTCATTTCAAGCAGGTTATTAATACCAAAACTTAAGCCGCCAAACTTCTGTTCACTAAAACTTCCGAAAACGTTTCCTTCTAATTGTGAAACTCTAACCGGTTGTCCAAATGCAGTGGCTTGTACGGTTTGATAAAACTGGCTTACAAGATCTGGTTTGTAACTTAAACTGATGAAAGGATCTACCTCATGCCGTATTGCCTGTATGCCATGAGAATGCTTGAAATTAAATGTTCCGAAAATGCGGGTGCTGGTACTTAATCCGAAAGACATTTCACGCGCAGCAAAAAATCCTTTTTGTAAAGATGTATCCACTTTTAATTTTGAATTGCTCCAGGTATAAACGATCTTTTGCGCATACCATCGTTCTTCATAACTGATGGAAGGTGTAATAACAAAAGGTCCTATGGGTGGCAATGAAAGTGATATCGGAATGTGGTGGTCTATTCCCCATTGAACTGTATCTAAAACTCTCCGCAGGTTAAATGCAGAATCGTAAAAAGAAACTACATTTTCAAGATTACCTGTATAACCAATACTTAATTTTTGATACCATTTTGAACTGCCTGCTTCATTTTTATTTTGAAAAGGATAAATAGTTGCCATATTAAATGCAACTGTTGGCAGGTTCATGTTTATAAGTCTGCTTACACTGTTTTGATTTTCGTTAGCAGATATGCTCAGGTTGTATTTCCCATCTGCCCAAACTTTATTCCATGTAATGGATGAGCTAAGATTATTATCATAATTTTTAAAAGCATTATCTGTCAGGTAATTATTATACTGTGTACTGCCTGCATCAACATTTGCGGAAAAGCTTGTACCGGGTCTTGCCTTTGAATCAGAAGAATGAGACCAGTTTAAATGATAATTAGTGGTTGTATTAAATTCTTGTTTTGCTGTGCCGAACGTATTTAAAAGCTTAGGGTGCTGAATTGAAAAAGTTAAGTTGCCGCGATATTTATAACGCTTGTAATATTCTGGCGTTATTCTAAGATTCCATCCTCCGTATGAATAAAGATCTGCCTCAACTCTTGCATCCCAGTTATCACCTAAAACTTTATAAAAGCCTAACCCTTCCAAGCCAAGACCTTGTGCATCGCTTGTAGTAAAACGCGGTGGTAATAAACCAGAATGTCTTCCCCTCTGTAATGGGTAAATGCCAAAGGGTATTGGAATAGGAATTGGTACGCCCTCAAATTCTGGAAAGGCTGGGCCGGATACAGCAATCTTGTTATTTATAATTTTTATTTTTTTTGCACGTATATCAAAATGTGGTGTATCAAGATTACATGTTGTAAATCTTCCACGATAGGCATACTCAACATCTTTATCAGCTTTTTTTACAGTTTGCGCATGAACAAACATCTCGCCTTCTTTATAATAGGTATTTATTGTTAGCCCTTTTTGCGATTTAAGATTGTATCTAACTGTATCCATTTGAGATGTTTGATCACCCTGTGCAAACGTGGGCAGGTTCAGTGCGCCTTTAGATGTATCAGTTCCTCCATAAGCTGTAATTAAATTTTGATCCTGATCATATCTTATCGTATTCGCATCAAGCTTTATATCTTTAGAATCGGTATGTGCTTTCCCGTAAAGAATAAATCGCTTCTCCGGTATAATAAGCACACCGCTGTCTTCAGCCGTATAATTTATCGGTGCATCAAGAGAGTCTTTAGAAAATAATAAAGTATCAACGCTTATTCTTTTTGCAGAATCATTTATTGAAGTATCAAAAGAATTTCTTAAGGTTGAGTCTGCAGGCTTTAACGTATCTGCAATAATTTTTTTTGAAGAAAGTGTATCAATATTTCTTACAGGAATTGTATCGGTATTAACTGTTAATGATTTTTGAAATTTTGTTTTCCACTTATTGTTAGCAAGTAAGGGCAACGTTATAAATATTGCAAAGCAAAAAAAAATGGTTGCAGGTTTTATATTTGCGCGAACTTTATAACGGATAAGCATACTCGTAGCTGAAAACAAAAATATAGTTTAATACCATAAAAGATTTGTAAAGGAAAGTTTTTAACGAAGTAAATCATGCTAAAAAAAATTGCCGGTGTTTTTTGTATTATAGCACTATTGATGTTTGCCACCTCATTTAAAATTGCAGAACCTGCAAAACCTGTAAACACTGTTTCTCCCAAACAAAGTAAATTAAGAACAATCGTAATTGATGCAGGCCATGGTGGTAAAGATTTTGGTGCGGCCGGTAAATATTCGTACGAAAAAAATGTAGCACTTGCTATTGCATTAAAATTACAAACAACATTGCAGCAGGCAATGCCTGATGTAAAAATTGTAATGACAAGAACTACGGATATTTTTCAAAAACCGCAGGAAAAAGCAAACATTGCTAATAATGCAAAAGGCGATTTGTTTATTTGTATTCATTGCAACTCAGTGCCTAAAGTAAGACATAGCGAAGTAACCGGTTATAAAATGCAAACGTATTATACAGGCAAAGGCAAAAAGAAAAAGAAGCATACAAAAAAAGTTCCCACTTATCGTTACTGGTACACGCAAAACCCGGTTAAGGGCACCGAAACTTATATTTGGGCTGCACATAAAAGCGAAGCAAAAGAAGTTGCCATGCGTGAAAATGAATCTTTATATATTGATAGTACAATGCTGCAACAGGTTGGCGATTTTGATGCAGACTCACCTGAAAAAAGAATTTTGTATTCTTTAAAAACGCAGCAATATTTTAACCGCAGCGCAAATCTTGCATTAGATGTTGAAGATGAATTAGACAAAGTAGGCCGCATAGTAAACGGAGCAAGACAACGGCAGGTTGGTATTTGGGTATTACAGGCAACAGCAATGCCAAGTATTCTTG
>JAICKT010000553.1 GCA_025927795.1 Parafilimonas sp.
ATAGCAGATTTAAAAACCGATACAGCAAACATTACCTTGAGTGTTCATTCGCAAAACCTGTTGCTGAAAAAAATGGATGAGGTCTTGAAAATACCTGTTGAAAAACTTGATGATCTTTCTATGCAGGACACGCTGTATCAAAACCTTGTTCCTTTCTATGCATCATCCTGGGTATTTGTTCAAAATAATAATACTGCAACACAATTAAAAAATGCCGGTGGTTTTAATGTGTTCACTAATCAAAAAGCAGTGGACTCCATCAGTGCTGTATATTATTACTATGATTCATGGATAAAGATAAACACCGATCTATACATAAAATCATATGAAAAGACAAATGATATTGCTACGCAATTGATCAGGTTACCCGAATCCATGGTCTCTTTCGATGATACGACGCATATACTAACTCCGATTGATAATAAAATAGTGATTCAGCATAATGTAATATTATTTGAGCAACTGTATTCAAACATACGCTTTCAAAAGGGAGAGTTGATCGTTTGCATTGAAACAGAAAAAGAATATTTCCGAAAGGTTGAAAGACTACTTAAACTCCTTCAATCGGAATATGATTTAAAATAATCGTTTTTAGAAATTTTTATCACTATTACCAAATGGAAGGAAATGAATTGTATACGTAAAGCGTGAATTAATTGCAAACGAAACTACAAACTAAAACAATGGAAGTCCATCATCATCCCAAAGTAGAAAAGAAAAATGTCAGAGAATACTTTTTAGAATTCATCATGATATTTCTTGCTGTGACACTTGGTTTTTTTGCAGAAAGTTACAGGGAATATTTAAACAATCTTTCCAAAGAAAATGAATACATGACTGCCCTGGTGGAAGACCTTAAAAGCGACACTTCCTTTTTACAATTAAGCATTCATCAATTAATTCCTTATCATTTAAAATGGATGGATTCTACAAGAAATTTATTGCAATCAACAGAGCATTCAGGAAAGGACAGAATGCTTTATCAGGCTCTGATAATCGGTACAGCATGGACGTATGATTTTCATTTCAATCAGCGCACTTTATCGCAGTTGCACAGTGGTGGTTTTGCATTAATACGCAAAAAAGAAGCTGTAAATGCGATCAGTAATCTCGAAGGTAACTATAAGCTTTTTTCACCGGTTATTGATGAAATGCAATCAATGCAAAACGATATTGATATTGCTTCCTATGCTTTTCTTGATGGAACTACAGATTATGATGCAGGCAAAATAGCTTTCGAAGATCCATTGTTTACGAAGCTACAATTATCAGATGTGCCGGAGACAGCAGTTGTAAACTGGCAAAATAAAAATGCAATCATGTTATACGATGACAAATTGCATAAATACAGTTTTTATCTGAGAACAGGAATCATAGATGACTATGAAATTTTCATTAAAGAAATAACAGAAACAATGCAGGCAATACAAAAAGCTTATAAGATTAAATAAAACAAAATGGAAGTACATCATCATCCCGATCTTCATCACAAGAAGAAAAACTTCAAAGAATATTTTCTGGAATTCTTAATGATTTTCCTCGCGGTAACGTTGGGTTTTTTTGCAGAAACAATAAGAGAAACAATTACAGAAAGCAATACATCAAATGAATATGCCCGGTCTATCATAGAAGATTTAAAAAAAGACACAGTAAACTTGAGCATTGACATAAATGAATTGAAGTTTGTGGATGACCGGCTGGATACATTTATAAATATGGTTCATACAAAAAATATTCATGAACTGCCAGGTGGTACATGGTATTATTACGGAAGATTTGGTACACGAACAACAACTTTTCAAACAGAAGATGCTACAATGGCACAATTGAAAAGTTCAGGGGCACTTCGGTATTTTGGAAATTACGCAATTGATACTGCACTTGCCCGATATGATCAATCAACCAAAGAATTAGCAATATATATAAACCTGGATTTAATATACCAATCAAACATAGTCGACCTAAGGAACAAAATATTTGATGCCTGGTATTTTTTGCCTGTCATGGATTTAAAGATCTCAAAACAAGCCATTGATTCTTTCATGCAACAAAATATTCCATTGCTCACAACTGCCCGTAATATGATGATTGAATATGCGAGCTATTGCCAGCTAAAATCTTTTAATAATAAAAATTTAATAGTCCTGGAAATGAATTTATTTAAAAATGCAAAATCGCTTTTGAAAGAATTAAAAATAAAATATCAGCCCCCGAACGATGTAAATGAAAGCCGAACAACCCGTAAATCCAAAACATAAATCAAAAACAAATGGAAGTACATCATCATCCCGATCTTCAACATAAAAAGAAAAATTTCAAAGAATACTTTTTAGAATTCATCATGATATTTCTTGCAGTAACGCTGGGCTTTATTGCAGAGAATAT
>JAICKT010000108.1 GCA_025927795.1 Parafilimonas sp.
CCAGCAGGCTCTTAATATTTTCTTCAAGATAGCCAACGTTAAAAGGTTTTGTTATATAAGAATCTGCAAGTTCTTTCATACCTTCTATCTGTGATTGAATAGATGTTTTTGCAGTTAAATGAATAATGGGAATATGAGATGTTCTAACATCCGTTTTTAAAATATGTGTTATAGCAAAACCATCTTTGCCCGGTAACATTAAATCGCAGATAATCAAATCCGGTATTATATCAAATGCCTGTTGCACTGCAGTAACACCATCATCGGCTTCTATAATTTCATAGTGTCGGCTTAAACGTGCCTTGAGAAAGCATCTTAGATCAACATTGTCTTCAATAATTAAAATTGAATTATCAGTTGAAAAATAGGCAAGTTCATTTTCGTATTCCTTGTCTGCCAGTAAATCAGATGTATATACTTTCTGATCTTCGTAGAAAACAATATTCGATTTATTTATTGATGTATCTCTGGCCGGAGTTTCGGTTTTAATGAGATCATCGTTTTCAAGTGGCAGTGTTATAATAAACTTCGTGCCCTTCCATTTTTCACTTTCAATACTAATAGTTCCCCGGTGAAGTTGTATTAATTCTTTTGATACAGCCAGTCCTAATCCTGATCCTCTATAGTTTTCATGTTCTCCCTGATAAAATAATTCAAAAGCATGTTCAACAGAAGTTTTGCTCATGCCAATGCCATTATCTTCAACAATTATTTTAACGGTTTTATCCGTTTCATTCTTTTCAAGAAATATATATATATATCCGTTGTCTTCTGTAAACTTGAAAGCGTTTGAAAGAAGGTTAAACAATACTTTATCAAGCATAGTTTCATCAAACCAAACATTCAAAGTGGTTTGGCTGGTAAATAAACGAAGGTCTATGTTTCGTTTGTGTGCAATGTTTTTATAAGCTTCAATAATCTGGTTTAAAAAAGAAACAATATCATTTTGCGAAACTTTAATTTTCAACTTATCAATTTCAATTTTTCTGAAATCCATTAATTGATTGATTAACTTTAAAAGTCTTAGCGAATTTTTTTGAATCAATGATAAACTCTTACCTGCAATGCGTACAATTTTTTCATTTTCATATAAGTCTTCCAGCGGCGCCAGGATTAATGTAAGCGGTGTTCTTAATTCGTGAGACAATTTTGTGAAGAACTGAATGCGTGCTTCGTTGGCTTCATTTGCTTTTTTGCCAAGTTCAATTAACTGCTCACTTTGTTTTAAAATTTCCTCGTTTTTTAACGCCAGCCGTTTGGTAATCTTTTTATTTTCCCGCAAATAATAAAACAGAATGAAACCAAAAATCAGTGCTAACGCTAATGATATAGAAATAGCGTAAATAATATCTGTTTGGTTATTGGTAATTATCTCCTGTTCTTTAATTTTTTTCTGACCGCGTTCAATATCGCTTTGTAAAGCCGCAAGTTTTTCATCCTGGAGGCGCATTACTCTTACGTTGGTTGAATCAATCACTGTTATGGCAAGCTGATTTTCTCTTTTGAAAGGTTTGTTTTCGAGAATAGTAGCGGCTGTTTGAATAGCTTCTTTTCCACCGGTAGGATAGAGAATGGTAGCTTCTAATTTTCCTTTTTCAACAAGGTCAATGCCACCATTCACCCCAGGCAATCCATCAACGCCGATTATTTTTATTTTACTTGTAATGCCAAGTTTATTGCAAGCATTATACGTTGAAAGTGCAAGCCTGTCGTTCTGTGCAAAGATTAATTGAATGTCAGGATGTGTTTTTAAAAATAGCGTGGCGTTTTCATTTGATGGATTCTCATCGCCCTTTTCATAAATTTTTCCAACGTAATGCAGTTTATTAAAATCCTTCAACGTTTTTATAAATCCTTCATGCCTGTCTATATCGGCGGAAGAACCGGGTATATCAGATATCTCAAGCACATTGCCACCATTTTTTAAAATTGAGTTTGCAAAAGAGGCAGCTGTAGCGCCAACGTCAAAATTACTGCCACCTACATAAGCAGTATAATTTTCAGACAATGTTCTCCTGTCAACAATAATTACTTTAATCCCTTTATCAAATGCTTCTTCAACAATTGGCGTAATGGGTGCTGCTTCCTGTGGTGAAACAATCAGCAAATCTATTTTTTCATCAATCAATTCCTGTATTTGCTGAATTTGTTTTTTTGTATTTCCGTTTGCATCTTTAAAAACAAATTTTACTTCCGGGTGAAAAGCAAGTTCTCTCTTCATTTCTTCAACCATGGTTTGCCGCCATTTGTTAACCATTGTGCATTGAGAAAATCCAATAGTATAAACCTTTTTCTTGTTCGCTTCATTGCACGATGAAAGCAGCAATAAGTACAAGCATAATGCAACAAGTATAATACGTGTTAATATATTTTGTTTAAAGGAAATAAGTTTCGGAAGAGCCGGCATTCATCGGTGTTTATCTACTAAGTTAATTTGTTTTAAAAAAATAAACTTAAATATTTAAACAAACTTTATTAATAAAACATATATGGCTGAACTTGTTTTTTTATTAAACGAATCAATTTTAAAAACCAGTGATACAAAATTGAAATTGCGTTCATTTTACACAATTATAAATTCATGATTATCAGAACAATTGATTTTTGTTTTATTTGAAAGTATTTGATACAATATCAAAATTGTTTTTTTTCTCACACAGATATTATTGCAGCATAATCTAACTCTTCGGTAAACAAATTTTCCCTATTCATGAACAAGAAAAAAGTTTTGTTTTGGAGCATTGTTGTAGCGCTCGGAGGATTTCTTTTTGGCTTTGATACGGCTGTAATTTCCGGGGCCGAGGAAGCCATTCAGCAACATTGGAAACTTAGTTCAATACAACAAGGGTTAACTATTTCTATTGCTTTAATAGGTACTGTTATCGGTGCGCTTACCGGCAGTTTACCGGCAGATAAATTTGGTCGCAAAGCCACGCTCGTTTTAATAGCAATAAGCTATTTGTTAGCTTCAGTTGGAACGTCTGTTTCTATCAACTGGTACACCTTTCTTTTATTTCGTTTTATTGGTGGTCTTGCAGTTGGCGCATCGTCAGTTACTGCGCCGGTTTACATATCAGAAATCTCTCCTGCAAAATACAGGGGCAGGTTAGTAATGATGTTTCAATTTAACGTGGTGCTCGGCATATTGCTTTCTTATTTTTCAAATTATCTGGTAGGATTATTTTTTAATGATGTTAGTTCCTGGCGTATAATGCTGGGTGTTCAGGCAATACCTTCATTAATATTTCTCATCTTATTAAAATTTATTCCCGAAACACCGCGATGGCTTATTTTAAAAAAGAATGATATTGAAAAAGCTGCCGGCATTTTAAAAATTGTTAACCCTGAAAATTATGAGAAAGATATAGATGAAATCATAACAAATAAAAAAGAAGAAAATAAAAGTTCTGGTGTTAATGTATTATTTGCAAAGAAAAACAAGCTGCCGATTTTTCTTGCGATTTGTTTTGCAGTTTTCAACCAGGTTTCTGGTATCAACGCAATTATATATTATGCTCCAAGAATTTTTGAAATGGCAGGCTTGGGAAGGCAATCCTCATTGCTTTCAACAATAGGTATTGGGGTAACTAACTTTTTGTTCACCCTTATTGCAATAAATTTTATAGATCGCATTGGCAGACGCACATTAATGATAATTGGTTCAATTGGTTTAATAGGAACGCTTGGCCTTGTATCGAAAACTTTTTATGTACAGGATTTTTCAGGCTTTGCAATTATTATTTATTTAATGATATACATCGCCTTTTTTGCCTTTTCTCAGGGCGCAGTAATCTGGGTTTTTATTTCGGAAATTTTTCCAAACGATGTTCGCGCTAAAGGACAAACGTTAGGTAGCACAACGCATTGGTTAATGGCTGCTATCATAACTTTTTTATTTCCCGTGCTTGCTGAAAAATTGGGAGGTGGCAATACATTTCTGTTTTTTGGTGTAATGATGATTTTACAGCTATTGTTTGCCTTAAAAATTATGCCTGAAACAAAAGGGAAATCGCTTGAACAAATTGAAAGAACACTTATTCTTCATTAATCATTCCGTACATTTTATGCAAAACAATAATCAAAATATTCACTGTACATATCCTGTTAATTCACCTGATATAACTTTTTCAAAAACTGTTGACAGAGCCCCTCCATTTTTATTAAACGACATTAAAATTTTTCAATTTTTTAATAATAAAAGAAAAGTTATGAGAATATTGTTAACTATTATATTGATCTTGTTTGTAACAATCTGTTTTGCTCAGCAAAAAGAAATAATAGGTCATGTTATTAATAAATCAACAAATGAACCTCTGCAAGGTGTAACAGTAACCAGTAAAGAACAAACTACGCTTACCGACTCAACAGGAAGATTTTCAATTATGGCTTTACCTGGCGAGACGCTTACGGTATCTTATGTTGGGATGAATACTTTAAATATTGCTGTTCCCGGCAATGGAACAGAAATGCAAATAGCTATGGCTGAGAGTACTTCTGATTTAAATGAAATTATAGTTACTGGTTACAAATCAGAAAGAAAAGTAGATCTTACAGGTGCTGTTTCCGTGGTTAATATGAAGGATGTTAAAAACGTTCCAACCACAAGCCCAATGTTAGCTTTACAAGGACAGGTACCTGGGTTATACGTTCAAAAGGATGGATCTCCCACAGGAGCAAACGGTGGTGCACCAACAATATTAATTCGCGGTGTAAATACATTGGGTAACACCAATCCACTATATATTATTGATGGTGTACCAACAACGCGTTATGAAGATTTTGCCAATCTTAGCATTACTTCCATTGCATCAATACAAGTGTTAAAAGATGCCTCCGCTTCCTCCATTTATGGTTCACGTGCTTCCAATGGAGTTATTATTGTTACTACAAAAAATAGCGGCAGTGGAGACAAGGTGAGTATTCAACTTAATTCAAGCCTAACTTTTCAAACAGAAAAGCCCTGGCAGGAAAAGGTTTTAAATTCTTATGACAGAGGAGTTGCATTATGGCGGGCTGCTGTTAATGATGGTACAGATCCTAACGGGTTGGTTAGCCAGATTTATCAATTTGACTGGAACGGCGATTTCAACAACCCTGTTTTGAATAAAGTAATTATCGCTCCTTTTGTTGGCGCAACGGGAACGGGCGATTCCAATTTTACACCATTTAAAGGACCGTTTTCAGGAACGGATAGTTTGGAGCCGGTTGGTAATACTAATTGGCAGGATGCTTTATTTAAAACGGCTGCAATATCATCAACTGATCTTGCAATATCTGGTGGCAATTCAAAAAATGGTTTCTTAACTGATCTTGGATATTATAACAACAACGGGCTGATCGTTTTTACCAAATACGAAAGATACAATGCAAGAATAAACAGTCATGCATCGGCATTTAATGATAGATTTAGGTTTGGTGAAAATCTGCAAATAGCCAGAACGTCGCAGATCAATTCTGCTAATGATGTTGGCGGTGCACCAAGCCCAGGCCTTGCTTTATCACTTGCACCAACTATTCCTGTTTACAAAACTGATGGAACGTATGCAGGACCAAGAGGTGCCGGTTATACTGACAGGAACAATCCTGTTGATGTGCAATATTTAAACCGTTTCAACACAAACAATCAGCTTCTTCTTGTTGGCAATGTTTATATGGATATTGAAGTGATCAAAAATCTTGTTTATCATTCAAGTTTAGGATTTGATTATTCTGACTTGCGAAACAAAAATGCCGCATTAATTGGCGATGAAGGTCCTGTAAGATCGTTCAACAGTCTTGCTTTGCAGCAGTCGAAGGACTTAACTTTCACCTGGACGAATACCTTAAATTATAATTTACAGCTTAAAGAACATCACATAAATCTGTTAGCGGGTACAGAAGCTATCCGCGAAGACTTCTCAACGTTTGGTGCAATGACCACCAACTTTGCACTTCAACAAATTGACTATCTCCAGTTAAGCGCAGGCTCTGGTTCGCAAACAGATAATGGTTCAGCCACTGGTTACCGGTTGCTTTCTCAATTCGGTAAAATATTTTATGGCTATGCTGACAGATATCTTGCTTCTGTAACTGTTAGACGAGATGGCTCGTCTCGTTTCGGTACCAATAATCCGTATGGTATTTTTCCGGCTTTTACACTTGGATGGAGAATCAATAATGAAAATTTCTTTAAAGCAACAAATGTTTCCAATTTAAAATTACGTGCAGGTATTGGAAAAGTAGGTAACCAGGAGATAGGCAACCTTTCAGCTTATACATTATTGCAGGCAAATTATGGTACATCAAGCCCTGCTTTTCCACAGTGGCTTAATACAGGAACTGCTTATGATTTATATGGCGTGAATACGGGTCAGTTACCTTCAGGTTTTGTGCAGGTTCAACGGGGAAATCCTAATTTAAAATGGGAGTCAACTGTTGAAACCAATTTAGGCCTTGATTTTGGGTTTTTGAATGAAAGTATAACAGGCTCTTTTGATTACTTCATCAGAAAAACAAGCGATATTTTAATACAACCACCGGTTGCTGCTGTTTTGGGCGAAGGGCAACAACAATTTTTAAATGGCGCAAATGTAAATAACAAGGGTTGGGAAGCTGTGCTTAGCTATAATCATAGAACTAATACTGGTTTCTCGTACACTATAACTGCAAATGCAAGTCACTGGCATGATAAGGTTACAAGCATACCAGACGATGTGCGCGCAGCATATCCTGGTGACGCAAACCATTCTATTGTTGGTCATTCGCGCTTTTCAATTTTTGGTTATGAAACAGATGGTATTTTTCAAACTGCAGACGAAGCAGCAAAAGCACCTACACAGCCCGGTGTGTTAGATGGTACGTTAAAAGGTGCCGGTCGTTTAAGGTATGTTGATTTAAATAATGATGGTATTATTGATGCAAATGATCAAACATGGTTAGGAACAACCTTGCCAAAACTTGAATATGGTCTTCGCATTGATCTTAGTTATAAAAGTTTTGATCTTACATTATTTGGTTCCGGAGTTGCAGGCAAAACAAGTTTTGATCCAAACAAATTCGCAAACGATTTTGTAAATGCAAGAACCAATTTTGGCCCTGGTACTTTAGATGCGTGGACGCCACAAAACACAGGCTCATCTATTCCGGCTTTAAGCTTGTTAAATCATAACGGCGAAGACAGAACATCCAACTTCTACTTCGTAAATGCGTCTTATTTCAAGCTGCGGAATGTTCAGATAGGATATAACCTGCCGCAACATCTTTCTAACAGTATTAAAATGCAGGGATTAAGAATTTATGTATCCGGGCAAAACATCTTTGCACTTAAGCCAAAAGAGTTTACATCCAAAGATCCTGAGCGAACAGACTTTAACACATGGCCAAATCCTACAGCATACACTATTGGTCTCAATGCAACCTTTTAATTCATCAAAAAAAATTATTGTATGAAATATTATGGAATTAAAATAATAATTGCTGCAGCTATCATACTATCTATGGGTTGCAAAAAATACCTTGACTATAAACCACAGGGAGCTCTATCGGCATCAGACCTTTCATCACCGGAAGCTGTTGATGGTCTGGCTACGGCGGCCTATGCGGGCATTGCTAACGATTGGTGGGATGCACCAATTACAAGCATGTGGGAATATGGAAGTATTCGTTCCGACGACGCTTATAAAGGTGGTGGCGATATAGGTGATCAACAGCAACTTGATAAATATGAGCAATTCTATCTTGTTAATTCATCCAACAACGGCGCCGGTGATTTTGGCTTTCCCGGTACATGGATAAGAGCTTATGGCGCTATATCAAGAATAAATGCTGCATTAAGAGCTCTGAATAATTTAACTGATGCAGATTTTCCGAAGAGAACTACGCGCATTGGCGAAATGCACTTCCTGCGCGGGCACATGTATTTTTTATTGAAAGAATTATTTAGAAACATTCCATGGTTTGATGAAACAGTATCGGAAGACGATATACTAAAAGTGCCCAACACAATGTCTAATGATTCTTTGTGGGAAAAGATTGCCGGAGATTTTCAGGTTGCCATTAATGACCTTCCTGAAACACAACCGGGCGAACCAGGCAGAGCGAACAAATTTGCAGCAGAAGCCTATCTTGCCAAAGTAAGATTGTTCGAGGCTTATAAGCAGGATGATAATTATACTGTAACAAGTATTGATGCAGATAAATTACAGGATGTAATTAAACTTACAGACGACGTAATTAATTCCGGCTTATATAAATTGAATGATGACTTTTCCTACAATTTTTTAGATGGTCACGATAATAGCCCGGAATCAATATTTGCAATACAATATTCTATTAATGACGGAACGCAAATAGGCGGGCGGTTAAGTATGTCAACAAGCTTAAATTATTTTGCAGGTGCACCACAATATGGCTGTTGTGCTTTTCATGTTCCATCCCAAAATATGGTGAATGCGTTTAGCACAGATGCAAATGGTTTACCTCAGTTTACAACATTTAATAATAAGGTATTAACAGATGCAGACCTTACAACAAATGGTCAAACGGTTGATCCGCGTATTGATCATACTATCGGTATACAAGGTCATCCGTTTAAGTATGATGCTGCCATTCCGTACGATCATAGTTGGGAAAGATTAGCCGGTGTATATGGTGGGTTTGGTACAATGAAAGAATTACAATTGGCATCATGTCCTTGTTTTAAAAAATTGGGTCCTTTCTATGGCACTTCCGTTAACATGGATGTAATACGCTATGATGATGTGTTGTTAATGAAAGCAGAAGCTGAAATTCAGTTAAATGATCCACAGGCAGCACTTCCATTAATAAACCAGGTTAGAGCACGAGCCGCACAGATAAGTCCATTGGTTAAAAAAGCTGATGGTACATATCCATCGAATTATAAAATTGATATTTATAAACCCGGCGTAAACATACCAACCTGGGATAAGGCTACAGCGTTTACTGCATTGCAATGGGAAAGAAGAATGGAGTTCGCAATGGAAGGATATAGATTTTTTGATCTTGTTAGATGGGGTATTGCAGAACCGGTATTGAACAATTATTTCAGTGTTGAAAAAACAAGACATCCATTCTTAAGCAGCGCACATTTTACGCACGGTACGAATGAATATTTTCCAATACCACAAGAACAAATAACTTTTACTAATGGATTATATAAACAAAATAATGGTTATTAAATTTTATAATAAGAGGTGTGGTAATAAAAGACAAGGGAGGTTTCTACCTCCCTTAAATTAGGTTGTTTTTTATACGACCAAGAATTTTAGATGGCATCCATTTACAAAAGCTTTTAGTTTAGTATGGAAATGTTGAGCTGGGATGGAGGAACAATTGATGCCGCCGCTACAACATATTGTATGACTTTTACGATGCACATGAAATATTAACCAGATAAAATAATACTATGAAACGATTATTGCTTTGTTCATTATGCTTTTTGTTGTCTGCATTTTTATTTGCACAAAATGAAACTACACCAACACCACAGTGGAGACCGTTATATCATTTTACGCCTGAAAAAAACTGGACGAATGATCCCAATGGATTGCTTTATGTAAATGGTGTTTATCATTTATATAATCAGCAAAATCCATTCGAAAACCATTGGGGACATATGAGCTGGGGGCACGCAACCAGCACTGATCTTATTCACTGGAAACATTTGCCTGTTGCTATTCCTGAAGCAATTAACGGAGATGATACTGTTTGGCGTTTTTCAGGCAGCGCTGTGTTAGATAAAAACAATTCCAGCGGATGGTGCAAAACAAAAGATTGCATTGTTGCAATTTACACAGGTCATCAGCCACACATTCGCAAAGAATCACAGTTTGTTGCTTACAGCAACGATGGTGGAATGACGTTTACCAACTATGAAAAAAACCCTGTTATTGATTTAAACAAACATGACTTTAGAGACCCCAACGTTTTTTGGTATGAGCCAGGAAAATTTTGGTTGATGACAGTTGTGTTGCCATCTGAACATAAAGCAAGATTTTATAGCTCACCTAATTTAAAAGACTGGAGTTTATTAAGTGAGTTTGGTCCGCAAGGTTATACAGGTGCTTATTGGGAATGCCCGTTCTTAATTCAGTTGCCTGTTGAAGGAACCAATGAAAAAAAATGGGTATTAGTTACATCTGCCGCAGGTGGTGAGCGTGGTGTATTTGAACAATATTTTGTAGGTGATTTTGATGGCAAAGAATTTAAGAATGATAATGCGCCGGATAAAATATTAACGCTGGATTATGGCGATACTTATTACGCCGCTATTCCATGGAACAATTTGCCGGGCAATCAAAAAACTTATATCGGGTGGATGGTTCCAAATCCAGAACCAACATATCCGTGGCGCGGACAAATGTCAATTGCAAGGGATCTAAGTTTAAGGCAAACAAAAGATGGAATAAGATTAATACAAAAACCTTCATCTGTTGTTGAAAATAAGTTGGCAAAACTTTCAAGCAATAAAATAACTGAATTAAAAAATGTAGCACTTAATAATACCGAGGTGGATTTAAGCAAGAACAAAATTAAAGGCAATTCTTATTGGATTAAAGCTGAATTAACGCTGCAACCCAATGCCACTGCGGGTTTTAAAATAGCGCAAAAGAAAGATGCAAACGGTAAAGTGATTAATGAAACCGTTATTGGTTATGATGCATCAACACATCAATTGTTTGTTGATAGAACAAACGCCGGCGGCAAGCTGAATGAAAAAGCATTAAAGAGAACCATTGATTTAAGCGATGCTTCAAATAAAATTCAGCTTGAAATATTATTAGATAAATCTTCGTTGGAAGTGTTTGCAAACAACGGTGAAGCAGCATTAACCACATATATTTATCCGGATGAAAATGCAGATAATTTTTCTGCTTATTCATCAGGTGGAAATGCAACGATTGATAACCTGAAAATTTGGGATTTATCATCAGTACAGCAATAATGCTTTGATAAGTTAATCGATGGAATGAATGCATCTCCTGAAATTAAAGCAGATAAAACGTTGAGAGATTTCTCCTATCGTCGAAATGACGTTGATATTCGAAATGGTTGTGTTTGTTTAAGCACGTTGAACGTCATGCCGAGGTAACGAGACATCTCCTGATTTTATACCAAGCAAACGTAAAAACATCCAAACAACAGTCTAAAAACTCACTAAAAATTATTGCAAAATTTATATCTGCTTTAATGAAACGCTTAATAAACATAATCCTGCTGTCATTATTTTTTTCCATCAATACACAGGCGCAACCGCCTGCACAAACTGTTCCTGCATTTAATTTTTACCGGTTCGATAAATCAACTTTAACAAATAAAGATTTACCAACAGGAAAAATGTTGTTCTTCTTTTTTTTCGACCCTTCATGTGAACATTGTCAGCAGGCAATGAGCAATCTTAATAAAGATTTTCAGCAGTATGCAAAAGCAGCAGTTTATTTAATAAGTGTTGATGACCCGAAAGTGATTACTGCATTTATAAATAAATATGCGCCGTCATTAAAAAATAAAAAAAATGTAACGTTGCTGGTTGACACAAAGAATGAATTTCTTGAAAAATTCAAACCATTACGATATCCTTCTATGTTTTTGTATTCATCAAAAAATGTGTTGCTGGATTATGAAGACAATGAAAACAGTATGTTCAGGTTTTTAAAATATTTGAAACAGGCATAAACTATTTCACATGAAAA
>JAICKT010000617.1 GCA_025927795.1 Parafilimonas sp.
GTAGAAAATCCGCGTTCTGCTTCATTAAACTGAAAACTGCTTACACCTAAATCTGCGAGTATGCCATTTACTTTTTCGTATTTGTATAATTTTAAAAAGCGTTGTAAATGGCGAAAATTGTGCGGCACAAAAATCAATCGTTCATCATGTGGAATATTTTTTTGCGCATCTGCATCCTGGTCAAAAGCAATCAATCGTCCATCAGCATTCAATTTTTGCAAAATACCTTTTGCATGCCCACCGCCGCCAAACGTGCAATCAACATACACGCCGCCTGGTTGAATGTTTAAAGCATCTATAACTTCTTTATATAAAACAGGAACATGATAAAAAGTTTCATGCTGCATACAACTGTTTTATGTGTTACCGCCCATTACATCGCCCGCTAAACTTGCAAAGGCATCAGAAGAAATTTCTTCAAAGAGCTTTTTGTACTTACCCGTGTCCCAAATTTTTATTTTATCTATATCAGAAGCCAGCGTTATATCTTTTCCCAAACCCGCATATTCTTTTAAAGAAGGCGGCAATAAAATTCTGCCCGCCGTATCCAAATCCACATAAGATGCACCGCCAATAAATAGTGTTCTGAATTGATTTACCTTCGGATTAAAATCATTTAATTTTTTAATTTTTTCTTCAATGGCTTCCCAGGCTTTCAGCGGATATAGCAACAAACATTTTTCAAAACCTCGGCTTATTACGATGGTACTTGTGCCATCGGGCATTTGTTTTTTTAGTCCGCCCGGCAGCAAAAAGCGACCCTTTGCATCAATTGTTGCTTCATATTCGCCAAGAAAACCAGCCATTTATAGAATTTGAAAACGAATGTATGAAATAATGACACAAATTAACACATTTTACCACATTTTTATAAAAATGCGCATACCCTTATTTTTCCACATTAAAAAATATTGGCTATAAGTGAATGCCAGCACGGCTTTGAAGCAATATTTGTAAATAAGTTTTTGAAATGATACTGCTTTTAGCGTGGATAACCTGTGAATCTAAAAATGCATCCAAAGAATTTAAGGATAGAAAATTTCAACTACGATTTATCTGACGAAAGAATTGCAAAACATCCTTTACAAAAAAGAGATGAAAGCAAACTGTTGATTTGGAAAAGCGAAAAAATTGAAGAAAATAAGTTTTATAATCTTGATGAACATCTTCCGGAAAACTCGCTTATCATTTTTAATAATACAAAAGTTGTTGAAGCAAGATTATTGTTTAAAAAAGAATCAGGAACAACAATAGAAATTTTTTGTCTTGAACCTGCAAATGCATATGCAGATATAACAACAGCAATGTTGCAAACGAAAAAAGTTTTATGGAAATGTTTGATTGGAAATGCGAAGAAGTGGAAAGATGAATTGCTAACAAAAGAAATTGTTTATGCAGAAAAAGAAATTGTTCTAACTGCAAAAAAAGTAAGCAAACAACCTGATGATTTTATTGTAGAATTTTTTTGGGATGATAATAGTTTAAGCTTTGCTGAAGTATTACATCTTGCTGGTGTTATTCCATTGCCTCCGTATTTACATCGCGATGCAGAAGATGAAGACAAACTGCGTTATCAAACTGTTTATGCAAAGTATGACGGTTCTGTTGCAGCGCCAACTGCAGGTTTGCATTTTACAGAAAATATTTTTGAAAAATTATCGAACAAAAAAATTGAAAAAAGTTTTGTAACGCTGCATGTTGGTGCAGGCACATTTAAGCCTGTAAAAACAGAAACGATTGAGCAACATTAAATGCATGCAGAATTTTTTGAAGTAAGTATTGAATTGATTGAAAAGCTTGCAACATCAAATAAAAAAATAATTGTGGTAGGCACAACTACATTACGCAC
>JAICKT010000579.1 GCA_025927795.1 Parafilimonas sp.
ATAACAGCAGTGAAGTAACAGCAAAAGTTGGTGATGGAAATACAGTTGCATTAAAACAAACAACGCATTACCCTTTTGATGAACATATAAAAATTGAAGTGCATACTGCATCCGTCACAAGCTTTCCATTGTATTTGAGAATTCCTTCCTGGTGTAACAATCCATCAATTATGATTAACGGAAAAAGCGTGTTTGTTGATGCAACAAATTCATCTTATGTAAGATTGGAATATAACTGGAAGAATGGTGATGTGATTGAACTTACATTACCCATGCAGTTAAAATTGCGAAAGTGGACAAGCAACAAAAACAGTGTAAGCTTAAATTATGGCCCGCTTACTTTTTCATTAAAAATTAAAGAAGATTATAAATTGATGGATAGCAAAGCATCTGCAATAGGCGATTCAAAATGGCAGGCAAATGCAGATCAAACAAAATGGCCGGCCTATGAAATTTATCCTGCAAGCAAATGGAATTATGGTTTGGATTTAAATGATAAACCGTTAGCAGATCAATTTAATATTATTAGAAAACCATGGCCTTCAAACAACTTTCCTTTTACACAAGATGCAGTGCCAATAATAATTGAAGCAAAGGGAAGCGAGATTCCGAACTGGCAACTTGATCAATATGAATTGTGCAGTGTATTACCGCAAAGTCCGGTATCAGTTACAACAAAAAAAGAAACAATAAAATTAATACCTATGGGAGCAGCAAGATTACGCATATCAGCCTTTCCCGTTATAAATGGTTTATAAATTATGCGCATGAGAATTATAGAAAGATTATTAGTTTAAATTTTTCATAAACAGTTGTTTAACATGGACGGGGAAGAACTGTAATCGGAAATCTTTAGTCTTAAAGATTTCATCTTCCCCTTTTTTATAATTAGAATTAAAGTGTTGTATGAAGAGAAATTTATGTTTGATATATATCTTGTTTGCATCAATAAATTTTTTGTATGCGCAAACAAGCTCATGGAAAATTGTTGGCGGAAGAATAACTACAGTATGGGCAGACAGTGTGAACCCTTCAAACACTTTACCCGATTACCCGCGTCCGCAAATGCAAAGAAATGATTGGCAAAATTTAAACGGTCTTTGGCAATATGCAATACTTCCAAAAGCAGAAGGCGAAGCAATGCCTTCTTCTTTCCAGGGAAATATTCTTGTTCCTTTTTGTGTTGAATCTGCTTTATCAGGTGTGGGTAAAACTGTTGGTAAAGACAGTGTGTTATGGTATGAAAAAACATTCAGCATTAATTCAAAAACAAAAAACAAAAAAGTATTGCTGCATTTTGGTGCGGTTGACTGGCGAAGTGATATTTATGTAAACGGAAATAAAGTTGCAACACACGAAGGTGGCTTCGATCCTTTTACAGTTGATATAACTCCTGCATTAAAAAAAGGAACACAGCAACAAATTGCTGTTCATGTTTGGGACCCTACAGATGAAGGTCCGCAGCCACGTGGCAAGCAGGTCGTAGATCCGCATGGCATTTGGTACACATCAGTTACAGGTATCTGGCAAACAGTATGGTTAGAAACTGTTCCCGAAACATATATTGTATCAACCAAACAAACTCCTGATTTGGATAATAAAACCATCACCGTTAACACAAGCGCAGAAAATATTTTACCCGGTGATTTAATACATGTAAGCGCATGGAAATGTAACCAATTGGTTACAGAAAAATCAGGCACTGATACAACTGTTTCTTTAAAGATTGATAATGCGGAAGCATGGTCTCCTTCAAATCCTTTTTTATATGATTTAAAAATTTCAATAGAACGTAAAGGCAAAGTTGTAGATGAAGTGAAAAGTTATTTTGCGATGCGCAAAATTTCTATTGCACCAGATGAAAACGGCATTCAAAAAATGATGCTCAACAATAAATTTTTGTTTGAGTTTGGTCCGCTTGACCAGGGTTGGTGGCCTGATGGTTTATATACTGCGCCAACAGATGCCGCATTAAAATTCGATATAGAAAAAACAAAAGAAATGGGCTTTAATATGATTCGTAAACATATTAAAGTAGAACCTGCACGCTGGTATTATTACTGCGATAGTGTTGGAATGTTAGTGTGGCAGGATATGCCAAGTGGTGATCTCGGTAATCATTGGGAAAACAGACC
>JAICKT010000674.1 GCA_025927795.1 Parafilimonas sp.
ATTCATGTCAATCAAACTAACTCAATCAGAAAATGTTCAAACGTATTTCTGCACATTTACCTGCAAGAACTGGTTGCAGTGTAAGCTTCCCCAAAGTTCGGCCATTTAAAAGTTGACTGATTTTTTTAATTTTAAATGGTCAATTATGAAAAAAACAAGATTTACCGAAACACAAATTGTAAAGGCCATCCAGGAACATGAGAATGGCAGAGATGCAAAGGAAATTTGCCGTGAGTTGCAAATAACTACAGCGGCATTTTATAAATGGCGCCAACGCTACGGTGGCATGAATGTAAGTGAGCTTAAAAAAGTAAAAGAACTGGAAGAAGAGAACAGCAGGCTTAAACGCATGTATGCCAATTTAAGTTTAGTGCATGAAGCTTTAAAGGATGCAGTAGCAAAAAAACTTTAATGCCTGATGAGAAAGGCAGCTTGGCTAAACACATGATTGAAGAACATGGAGTAAGCCAACGTCAGGCATATAAAGCAGTAAGCCTGCCCCGCAGTACAGGAAACTATAAACACAAACCTAAAGCTGATGAGCCGGTTATTGATGCACTGAATAAGGTGATAGATAAGCGTCCGGCCATCGGTTTTTGGCAAAGCTTTCATCGTTTAAGATTGCAGGGCTTTGCATGGAATCACAAACGCGTTTACAGAGTGTACACCAAGTTGCGTCTCAACATAAGGAGAAGAAATAAAAAGCGATTGCCCGCAAGAGTAAAACAAGCTTTATATCAACCACAAAACATCAATGAAGTATGGAGCATCGATTTTATGAATGATACGCTGTGGGATGGAAGAAGGTTCAGGTTATTAAACATTATTGATGATTATAACAGAGAGGTGTTAGCTATTGAAGCAGATACATCACTGCCAACCGTAAGAGTAATAAGAGCACTGGAATATTTAAAAGAGTTCAGAGGATTACCCGGTATGATAAGAGTAGATAATGGACCTGAATTTATATCGCATAAATTGGATGTGTGGTGCAGAGATAATAAAATTACACTTGTGTTTATTCAACCGGGCAAGCCTATGCAAAACGGTTATGTGGAAAGATGCAATGGCAACATCAGAAAAGAATTATTAAATGCTTATGTATTTACATCACTAACAGAAGTAAGGCAAAAAGCAGAAGAATGGATGGAAGATTATAATTGCTCAAGACCGCATAAATCGCTCGGTTATATTCCTCCGGTTCAATATGTCCGTACCCTATAAAACTAAAAACCTAAATGAATTTTATACTTTTGATTGGTACGAAAAACGGGGAAGCTTACAGAGGCGGTTTTATTATACTCAATATTTGAACTCACTAATATTATGACTGACTGCGGTTTTAGTAGGGTTCAAACAATAGACAACAGTGTTTATTATTCATCATGCTGCAACCTTTTTTAATACAACACAACATTAGCATAGGCAGAGATAAATTCTTTGACCTGTTAAAAAGAAATAAGCTGTTAGTGCGCAAAACAAAACGCAATGTTTATACTACAATGAGTAA
>JAICKT010000393.1 GCA_025927795.1 Parafilimonas sp.
AACAGCCGGGTTTTTTTTTACATGAACATTAAAGTTTCAATACAAGGTTACGAAGGCAGCTTTCATCAAATGGCTGCTCAAAAATTTTTTGGAAAGAATACCGGTATTTTGCCTTGCGCTACTTTTAATGAAGTAATAAAAGCTGCTTTATCAAAAGAAGCAGATGCTGGTATTATGGCAATAGAAAATTCAATTGCTGGCAGCATCCTTCCAAATTATAATCTTTTACAAAAAAGTAATCTTGTTATTATAGGAGAAATTTATTTGCAGATCGGGCAAAACCTGCTTGTAAATAATGATGTAAATTTTGACGATATAAAAGAAGTGCATTCGCATCCCATGGCATTACAGCAATGTTTAACATTTCTTGAAAAATATAACTGGAAACTTATAGAGACTGAAGACACAGCTTTAAGTGCCAAACATATTCATCAGCATAAAAGCAAACACATTGCTGCAATAGCAAGCAAGCTCTCTGCAGAATTATTTAACTTAAAAATTCTTGCGCCTAACATTCAAACAATGAAAAATAATTATACCCGGTTTCTTGTTTTACAAAACATACAAAATGCACAACCTGTTATTAAAGCCAATAAAGCGTCTGTAAATTTTCATACTGATCATTCAAAAGGCAGCCTGGCAAAAGTGCTTACAAACATTGCTGAAGCTGATATTAATCTAAGTAAGCTGCAAAGTTTTCCAATACCAGGCAGCAATTTTAAATATAGCTTTCATGCAGATCTTGAGTTTAATAATATTACTCAATTTGAAACTGTGATAGAAAAGATGAAAACAATAACCGAGTATTTAAAAATTTATGGTGTTTATAAAAACGGCAAACTGAAATAGAATTTGTATGATAAATACAGCAAAGCGTTTAGAAGGTATTGGTGAATATTATTTTTCAACAAAGCTGAGAGAAATTGATACGTTAAATAAGCAGGGGAAAAATATTATTAGCCTTGGTATTGGCAGCCCTGACCTTCCTCCGCATGATGACGTTATAAAAGTTTTGCAGGAAGAGAGTGCAAAACCAAATGTACATGCATATCAATCGTATAAAGGTTCACCTGTTTTACGTAATGCGTTTGCTGCATGGTATAAAAAATGGTATGGTGTTGAGTTGAACGCAGATACAGAAATTCTTCCGCTCATTGGCAGCAAAGAAGGCATTATGCATATTTGTATGACGTATTTTGAAAAAAATCTTGCTGTGCTGGTTCCTAATCCAGGTTATCCTACTTATGCAAGTGCAGTAAAGCTTTCCGGCGCAACACCTTTGTATTATGATTTGAAAGAAGAAAATAATTATGAACCAGATTTTGATCAATTAGAAAATTTAATTCAGCAAGGTTCTCAATCTCCCCTTCAGGTGGTTAGGGGGCTATGGGTAAATTATCCGCAAATGCCCACAGGTAAAAAAGCATCAAACAAAATATTTAAACAAATAGTTGATTTTGGAAAAAAGCATAATATTTTAATTTGTCATGATAATCCTTATAGCTTTATTTTAAACAATGAACCGCAAAGCATTTTACAAATTGAAGGAGCATTGGATGTAGCCATCGAATTAAATTCTCTCAGCAAATCACACAGCATGGCGGGCTGGCGCGTTGGCGTTTTATGTGCGAATGAACAAAGAATAAATGAAGTAATGCGCTTTAAAAGCAATATGGATAGCGGCATGTTTCTTCCTGTACAACTTGCAGCAGCAAAAGCATTATCACTTGATGAAAATTGGTATAAGCATATCAACGAAATTTATAAGCAAAGAAGAAATGATGTGTATACTTTATTAGATAAATTAAACTGTGATTATTCACCAGAACAAAACGGATTATTTGTATGGGCAAAAATTCCATCTACATATAAAAATGCCTATGATTTTAGTGATGAAATTTTATACAACAGCAATGTATTTATAACGCCGGGCGGAATTTTTGGAAGTAATGGAGATAAATATATAAGAGTAAGTTTATGCGCAACAAGTGAGAAAATTAAAGAAGCTGTTTCAAGAATAACTAATCATTTAAATAAGGCAGATAATTAAGATGAACACAAATAATGATGATACACCGGCTTCAAACATACAAGAATTAAACACCGTAACCATTGTTGGTGTGGGATTAATAAGCGGTTCTTTTGCATTAGGATTAAAAGAAAAAAATCTTGCAAAACATATTATAGGTGTAAGCAAAACAGAAGCAAGCGCAAAAAAAGCACTGGAGCTTGGATGAGTTGATGAAATGTCGCCGCTTGAAGAGGCAGTAAAAAAAAGCGACCTGATTTATGTTGCCATTCCCGTGGATGTTACTATACCCATAGTAGAAAAAATATTAAATCTTATAACTGACAAACAAATTGTAGCGGATGCAGGTTCAACAAAATATGCTTTAAGCAAGGCAATAGAAAATCACCCGATGCGTAAACGATTTGTTTTATCGCATCCGATGTGGGGCACAGAATACAGCGGGCCGGAAGCAGCTGTAAAAAATGCGTTTGTTGGCAGGGCGTGTGTAATTTGTGATAAAGAAAAAACCGATAAAGATGCTGTGCAATTATTAGAAAATTTATATACTGAGCTTGGAATGAACATCGTGTACATGAACGCAGAAGAACATGATGTGCATGCTGCTTACGTAAGCCACATTTCACATATAACTTCTTTCGCGCTTGCCAATACTGTTTTGGAAAAAGAAAAGGAAGAGGAAGCTATTTTTGAATTATCAGGCGGTGGTTTTGAAAGCACAGTTCGTCTTGCAAAAAGCAGCGCTTCTATGTGGGTTCCTGTATTTATGCAAAACAGAGAAAATGTTTTAGATGTTTTAAACGAACACATCACGCAGTTAAGAAAATTTAAAGCAAGTCTGGAAAAGGAAAATGTAAACTTCCTGGTTGAGCTGATAGAAAATGCAAACAAGATTAAAAAAATCATTAAATAAATTAAATAAACTGCATTGCGATAAACAAAAAATGTCTCCTTGCTCAGAAGACATTTGTATTAATTATAAAAACGTTATTTAAAATCGAAAAGTTAGTCCGCCACTCGCTATGTATCTTCCATAACCGGCTTCAAGAAAAAAACCTGCATTAGGCGACATATTAAATCTTGCACCTATCGAAACCTGGTAAGCAAGATCAGTTAAATTGTTTCCGCCAATAACTGCTTTGCTGCCATCCGGATATGTATAATCTTCATTCCTTGTGCTTATACCAATCGCAGTGCGTATATATGGGCTAACCGTTTCATAGCTTGGGAAATAAGTCATCATATTAAATAATACACTCCAGCTTTTTATATCACCATTGAAAGAAGCAATGTTACTGTTTGAATTAAAGTCGTAGTAAGGAACACTCACTTTTCCATATGTTCCCATTACACCAATGCTGTTATACTTACTAAATTGAAAATCCAATGCGCCTGTAACTGGTCCTGTTTGTTTAAATGTGTTTCCTTCATAGGCATTAACTGCGCCATTAAACTCACTTGGAAAATAATTTTTGTCAAGATTTGGGTATCCGTAACCAAAACTCAGGTTTACGGTTGGATGATAGGTTTGTTGTTTTTGTCTTTGCCTCGGGTAATGCTGGTATCTTTGCATTGGTCTTGGGGGGCGCCTGTAACCTCTCTGCATGTAAATACCGCCGCCATAGTATTGTGCCTCAGTTATTCCCGATATAAGAACAAATATTACGGCAAGGATTGTAGTTTGTTTTTTCATTTATGAATTTTTGTTTCTGACGTTACGGTTATTTTAAAGTTTAAAATTTAACTTTTAAAAAGTGGGCGCGAGATGTTAACTTTTTCTAAATAAGGCTAATAAATTACAATTTTGCCAGGTTAAGAAAAAATACTTAATTATTAATTACTGAATTTTTCTTAATTTCGCCCTCCCTAATTTTTTGGTTTCGGCAGAGGGAGCATCATTAATGGCCACAAAAATTGCAAGTTTTATTAATTCAATCTTTGCAGAACATTTAAGTTCTGCTAAAAATATTTTTTCCGGAAAACTATCAATCAGATATGTCATCAACTAAAGTGCAAAACAGAATCAGCTTTGGAAAAACAAAAAACTTAGCTGAATCA
>JAICKT010000106.1 GCA_025927795.1 Parafilimonas sp.
ATATTGGCACAATGCTATTTTGAAAATGAAGAAAAATACAACAGTTGCCAATAGTCCTTTCATTAAAATAAATTTATTTAAATAACTGCATCAAAACAGTGGCAAGATATATATTGCTGCTTAAAAATGTGTTGTGTATTTTTAGTGAATTTTTAAAATGGCTCACGGAAAAATAAGAACGGCAAATAATTGTTTAAATTGTAATGCAGAAGTTAAAGGTAGATTCTGCAGTGTTTGCGGACAGGAAAATATTGAGCCGAAAGAAACATTCTGGAATCTTGTTTCACATTTTCTTTATGATCTTTTTCACTACGATGGCAAAGCTCTTTCCACTTTAAAAACACTCGTTTTTAAACCAGGCTTATTAACGCACGAATACGTGCGTGGAAGAAGAGCCAGTTATCTTCATCCAATAAGATTATACATTTTTATCTCTGCAATGTTTTTTTTGTTGATGTTTAGTTTTTCCAGTTCAACCAACACTACTGCTAATGAAAATGTTAAAACAGAAATTTTGCACACTAAAGATTCGCTGCAAAAGCAATTAAATAATACACGGGATACCATTAAACAGAATGAAATATCTAATCAAATAAAAGAAGAAGATGAAATTTTACGCATTTACAATATTACAGGTATGAAAATGGATGCTGAGGATATTAAAAATGAGGATACTGTTTCGCTATCAAAAGGTATTATTATAACAGACAATTTACCGGCAACAGTTTCTGCATATGATTCAACACAAAAAAAGCTTCCGGAAAAGTTAAAAGATGGATGGCTAACCCGAAAATATAAACTCAAAGTCATTTCCATCAACGAAAAGTATAAAGGCAGAAGAGTAGAATTTTATGAAGCTATCAAAGAAAAGTTTGTTCATTCATTGCCACAAATGATGTTTGTTTCTGTACCTGTTGCAGCGCTCATTTTTTCGTTGTTATATGTGCGAAGAAAACAATTTGCTTATGTACAGCATGGAGTATTTATCGTACATATTTATTCTGCTGTATTTATATTTATTTTAATGCTGTATGCATTGAGTGTTTTAAATGATTATTTGCATTGGGTTTTAATTAAAACAATAATTAATATTGGCGTTATTTTTATTTTCTTCTATCTGTATAAATCAATGCGTAATTTTTATGAACAGCGAAGATTTAAAACCATTTTGAAATACTTTATTTTTCTTTTTAGTTATTCAATAGTGCTTTCATTATTAATGATTGTTTTTTTACTAACATCTTTAATCCAGGTTTAATATGAATTACAAAGAGAGTTTTGAACGGCTTGTAGAAATCATGAATGAACTGCGTGAAAAATGCCCGTGGGATAAAAAACAAACCATCGAAACATTGCGCACAATGACGATTGAAGAAACTTATGAACTGGCTGATGCAATTACCAATGAAAACTGGAACGATATTAAAGAAGAGCTTGGTGATATTTTATTGCACATAATTTTTTATGCCCGTATTGCAACGGAGCAAAACAGGTTTACTCTAAATGATGTTATTGAAACCATCTGCAATAAATTAATTATAAGGCACCCACATATTTATGGCGAGGTTAAAGTAAACGATGAAGAAGATGTAAAAAGAAATTGGGAAAAAATTAAATTAAGTGAGGGCAAAAAATCTGTGCTTGATGGTGTGCCTGTTTCTTTGCCTGCCGTTGTAAAAGCAACACGCATTCAGGAAAAAGCTAAACAAGTTGGTTTTGAATGGAGCAATAAAGAAGATGTTTGGCTGAAAGTAGAAGAGGAGATGCAAGAGTTGCAGGCCGAAATTTCTTTAAATAATAAGAACCAGGCAGAAGAAGAATTTGGCGACCTGCTTTTCAGCCTTATAAATTACGCACGGTTTTTAAATATTGATGCTGAAAATGCGTTAGAGAAAACAAATAAGAAATTTATTCATCGTTTTAAAAGAATGGAATCTATTGCTAAAGATGCAAACAAAAATCTGCATGATATGAAACTTGAAGAAATGGATGCCATCTGGAACATTGTAAAAAAAGAAAAACCACTTACTTGATTGAGGCTATTAAAAATGCAATTAATAAAAATGCCTGGCTTTTTCTTGCGGCGGCCTGGTTATATACCCTTTCTTTTATTTTCACCAATTATCTTTCTTACAGTTCTTCGCCGGTTAAAGTTGCCAACATTCTAAGTGCGTATATTAAGGGGCAGGAGAATTCATTTAAAAATATTTTACAGGATACAAATGCAGTCGCCTCTATTGTAAGTGATGCTCCTTCTCAGTTAAAGGAACAACTGGTAACTGATGCGCAGGGAATTTTTGCTTACCAGGTAAATGACCTCGGCAACCCAATAGAAGTTTTCTGGAATACCAATAAAATGTCTGTTGCATTAAATGATCTTTATAATGCAGATGGAGATTATATTGTAAATTATCAGAATGGTGTTTTTGAGTTTATAAAAAAAACCATTGTATTTAATAAAGCCACTTATTTCTTCTGTTCACTTATTCCCATTCACTGGCAATATTTTTTGGAGAATGAATATCTCAAGCCTTCTTTTGCGGTGCATCAGGAAATTGGTAATACATATAAGATTACAAATAGCTTTGATGGTGCGCCTGTTAAAAATTCAAACAATAAAATTCTTTTTTCAATTAAAGAAAAAAAAGAATCGCATACAGATACGCCCGGCACATTCTCAATTTTATTGCGTGTTATTGCTTTAATAATTTTATTTGTTTTTATAAATAATGTGGCTGCAGAAATTGTAAGGCAGCAACATTTTATCAGTGGCTTTAGTTTTCTGGTGGCTTTATTTTTTCTTCTGCGGCTGGTTGTTTATTTGTTTCCTTTTCCTTTTGATTACCGCTCACTAACTTTATTCAGCAGTTCAATTTACTATGGCGGTTTAATAAATAATTCTTTAGGCAGTCTTTTTTTAAATTCTGTTCTTTTATTATGGCTGATTATTTTTTTCAGAAGATTTCACCGCATTGATACATTGGAACTTCATGAGTTCCGCACTGCACGAATTATAGCAAAATATTTTATTTTCCTGCTTATTCCTTTTTTAACTTTTTATACCGCAGATATTATAAGCAGCCTTGTTACAAACTCAAATATTAGTTTTAATGCTGCAGACTTTTTTTCGCTGAACATTTTTTCATTTTTAGGCTTCGCTATTATATGCATACTGTTATATGTATGGCTTTATTTAACCGGTATAATGCTGCAGACTTTATTATCCTTATCTCTTCCGCGCTACTGGAGATTTATTTTATTTATCAGTTGCTCATTTCTTCTTATAAATATTGGTATTTTTCAAGTGCAAACACAGATACTGCTAATTGCGAGTGTATTTTTTTTATTGGTGCTGTTGTTTATTGAATTCAAAAATAACCCTTCGCTTTCTTCGCTTGTAAATTCATCGTTCTTTATAATATGGGCACTAATTGTTACAGCCGCTGCATCTTCATTAATTGTTTATCAGAACAGTGTTTCTGAAAAAACAACAAGGCTAAAAATAGCAGAAGGTATGCAGCAAGATGTGGATTCTTCATCAATTCATTTATTAAAAATTGCATTCGCCGGCTTCACAGACGATTTCTTTACTAGTAATTTTTACAAGTTTCAAAATGAAGATTTAAGCAGACAGATTAAAGACAGTTTAACAAGCCAGATAATTTCAGGCTATGCAAACAAGTACACCACGCACATGTATGTTTTTAATAACAAAAATCAACCGCTGTATAATGAGGATTCAACGAGCTATGATATTATAAATTCAATAGTTGAAAACAAAAGCATTGCAACCGGTTTAGATAATTTATGGTATTTTAAAACTACAAGCGGCAGCTATAATTATATTTTTCGAAAGCAGGTTTATAACGATAGTTTGTTTCTCGGCAGCGTGTTTGTTTTACTCCAGTCAAAATCCCTTAAAAACAATGCGCTTGTTCCAGAATTGTTTAAACAGATTAATGATGTTACAACGCAGGTTGACAAAGGTTACGCTTTCGGTATTTACGATAAGGGAAGACTGGTTTCTTCTCTTGCCGGTTTTAATTTTGCCGATTCAGTAGCGTCACATCAAATTCCAAAGCTAAAATATTATTATACTGATTCACTTGGTTACAGTCAGTTGTGGTATAATGCGAGTAATGATAAGCTTATTATTATCGCGAAAAAAAATAACCTGCTCTTTAATTTTATTACGTTGTTTGCTTACCTGTTTGTGTTGTTTATAATACTTGCTTTTTTGGTGCATGAAAGTAAACGTGTTTTAGAAGAACCGGTTCAAAAATTCAGGTTGCGCAATGTGTTCAGGTTTAACATACGAACGCAAATTCAAACAACTATAATCGGGTTAAGCATTTTTTCCTTTTTGATTATTGGTGTGGCAACCATTTCATTTTTTATTTACAGGTTTAATAAAAACACTACCACGCAGCTCATAAATTCATCTCAAATAATTGCCAATGAAATAAAACAAGCTTTAAATTCTGATTTTGAAACTGAAGAAGATTTTGAAAAAAGAATAATAGATATTTCGACTATACATAATACAGACATAAATTTTTATGACAAAAGCGGAACGCTTATTGTTTCATCGCAACCATATATCTATAGTAAAGATGTATTAAGTACTAAAATTAATCCCGATGCATTTTATGAAATGCATTTTCGGCATAGTACAAGATTTGTACACACAGAAACGATAGGAAATTTTTCGTACCAAAGTATTTATATGCCTGTAAAAAACGAAGAAGATGAAACGATTGCTTACCTGAACGTTCCGTTATTAAGTTCGCATACAGAACTGCAGGAAGAGATTTCTGATTTTCTTATTACGGTAATAATTTTAAATGCTCTCATTTTTATTTTCGCCGGCGCAATTGCAGTTACACTCACGGGCCGCATTACTTCTTCGCTTGAATTAATAGGAAACAAAATGAAGGAAATAAATATTGGTACTACAAACGAAGAAATTCCCTGGAACACGCACGATGAAATAGGAATGCTTGTAGAAGAATATAATAAGATGGTTAAAAAGCTTGAGCAAAGTGTTGTGGCATTGGCACGTAGTGAGCGTGAAGGTGCATGGCAGCAAATGGCGCGGCAGGTGGCGCATGAAATAAAAAATCCACTAACACCTATGAAGCTTAGCATACAATATTTGCAACGGGCAATGGAAAGTAACACGGCAAATGCGGTTAAACTTTCAAAAAAACTGGCATCATCATTAATAGAACAAATTGATCAGCTTTCAAAAATTGCAAGTGATTTTTCGCAATTTGCAAACATTGAACACATTAATCCTGAGCGGTTCGATATTACTGAAGTGATAAGAAGCCTCGTAAATATTTATAAAACGGGTACACATACAAAAATCAAATACCTGAATGATAATAGCCAGTCTGAAATATTTTATGATAAGGCGCAGATAAACCGACTTTTCACTAATCTAATAAAAAATGCAACAGAGGCAGCAAAAGAAAATGAAGAGATTGAAATATTTATAAAGCAATTTAGGGTAGATAACCATATTATCGTTTCAGTTAAGGATAATGGTAATGGAATAAAGGAAGAACTACAGTCAAAAATTTTTGATCCGAATTTTACTACCAAAACTTCCGGAACCGGTTTGGGGCTTGCCATTTGTAAAGCCATTGTTGAAAAAGCAAATGGAAAAATATGGTTTGTTACAGCACCGAATGAAGGCACTATCTTTTTTGTAGAATTGCCTTTGGCCTAAAAATTTTTACAACTAATCCACAGTTAAAAACTCTTTACGCTTCTTTGTTATATTGCCGATTTATATTTCTAAAATGATTTCCTCTCTCGATAATTTTAATAATATTTTTTTTATTGGAATTGCAGGTTCCGGCATGAGTGCACTTGCGCAATATTTAAATGAAACAGGAAAAAATGTAAGCGGCAGCGACAGGTATTTTAAAGCTGATGTTTCAAACGAAATAAAAAATAAATTAGAAGCAGAAGGCATTAAATGTTTTGAACAAAATGGTGAAGGAATAACGTCATCAACCGAACTTATTGTTGTTTCAACCGCTATAGAAGACACAGTTTTTGAAGTACAAAAGGCAAAAGAATTAAACGTTCCAATCATTAAACGCAGCGACTTGCTTGCTTTAATTACAGCAAGTAAAAATACAATTGCTGTTGGCGGTACTTCGGGCAAAAGCACAACGGTTGCTATGTTGTTTGAAATTTTAGACTCAGCGGGTTTGTATCCAGGTCTTATAAGCGGAGCAGGATTAACACGCTTAATAACACAAAATAAAATCGGTAACGCACAGGCACAAAAAGGAGAGTGGCTGATTATTGAAGCAGATGAAAGTGATGGCAGTATTGTTAAGTACAAGCCGGAAATTGGTGTTTTACTTAATGTTGATAAAGACCATAAAGATTTACCCGAACTGATGCAATTGTTTACAGAATTTAAAAATAACAGCAAATACTTTATCGTAAATCAAAACAATAAGCTTGCCGCAACACTTTCTCAAAATGTAAAACAAGATTTTTCAACTGATGAAAAAAGTAACGCAGGTTTTATAAGTAAAAATTTTTTTCAAAAAGGGTTTGAAATATATTTTACAATAAACAATATTCAATTTAAATTAAATGCACCGGGCAAACACAATGCAGAAAATGCTTTAGCCGCAATTGCAACTGCAAATTATATTGGTGTTGATTTACAAATTTGTTCTGCTGCTTTGCAACATTATGAAGGTATTTATCGCCGTCATCAGCTAATTGGAAATAAAAATGGCATTTGGCTTATTGATGATTATGCGCACAATCCTGCAAAATGCGCTGCAAGTATTAAAGCTTGTCAGCCTGTTGCCAAAAAATTAATTGCATGGTTTCAGCCGCATGGTTATACACCAACGAAATTTTTACGCAGTGATTTTGTAAAAGAAATTGCTGCGGCGCTAAGACCGCAGGACGAAATATGGATGAGTGAAATTTTTTATGCAGGTGGCACAACTGTAAAAGATATTTCAGCCAATGATTTAATTAATGATTTAAAAGCATTAAATAAAAATGCCTTTTTTGTTGAGGATAGAAATGATTTCTCAAAAGCTGTACAATTTCATTTAACCGATGATTGTGTTGTGCTATTAATGGGCGCAAGAGATCCAAGTCTTGATAAGTTTGCAAAGTATGTGTGGGAAAATTTAGCCAATGCACCTGCGGATTAAAGTTAACTGATGCTTATATAAATAATGCTTAAATCGAATATCTCTGTTTAAATCGCAAGCAATGAAACTCCATTAATATAGTTTGCACTGTAAATTTTAGCCAGTAAGTATTTGCTGAATTATACGAGTGTAAAAGCAAAAATCACCTGTTCAGGTGATTGTCTCCCACTTTGCCTGCGACTAATTTTACTAAATAATTACTCGCATGAAACATAATTATCTTACAGGAACATTTGGTGCAGCAGCTTTCGCAGCAATATTTATTTTATTATTTGTGATTGGCTTTACAGTGCTTCATCAAATCATAGATTTTTTAATTACTTGCAGGCTTGCATCAATACATGCAAATCAAATAAATTTAAAATGAAAATTTATACCATTTATACCTTAACTATTTGCATTACTCTGCTGTTTACGCTTCAATTAAGTGCACAACAAACTACATTATTTAATGCGGTTAGAAGTAATGATGTTAACCAGGTAAAAGTGTTGCTTAATAAAGGCGCTGACCCAAATGCTTATGATGATGACGGCGATAATGTTTTAATCAATGCAACTTTATTTGCTTCTGCCGATTGCATGAAATTATTACTGCAAAACAAAGCAAATCCAAATCTTAAAAATAAATATGGTGAGGCACCTTTAATGCTTTGCACGAGTGATTTGGATAAAATGAAATTGTTACTGCAATATGGTGCTAACATAAATGATACATCTCAATCCGGTAATAATGCTTTAATGATTGCATGCATTGGCGGCTCCTCTTATACAATTGTAAAATGGCTGATAGATAACGGTGCGAATGTTAAAGCAAAAAGATGGGGCGGTGAAACAGCCTTAATGCGCGCTGCACAATACTGTGATACGATGACCATTCATCTGCTGTTAAGTAGAGGACTTGATATTAATGAACATCCATGGGGCTATACGCCTTTAATGTATGCAGCAAGAAGTGCAAACTGGTCTGCTATTTTTTGTTTGTTGAATAATGGTGCTGATGCAAATATTCCAGACCCAAATAACACAACTATATTGCTTTGGGCAGCGGAACAAAATAATCTTGAAGCCGTAAAAGTATTGGTTAAAAAAACCAGTAACATAAACACTGTGGATAGCATTGCCGGCATGACGCCCTTAATGTGGGCAAGCTATAACGAACATGATAACCCGCAAATCGTACAGGTACTTTTAGATAATGGTGCGCTGGTAAATATCAAAGCTAAAAATGGTTCTACTGCACTTTCTTGGGCAATGAAAAAAGGCAATACAGCAACTGTTGCATTGTTGAAGCAGGCAGGCGCAGAATAATTATACATGAATATTTATTCATTAATAAAATATTGTATGAAAATTTTAAAAAGTATTAGAATTATAATTATAATTTTTATTATTACTGATATATTTATTACAACGCATGTTTATGCGCAAAGCGCAGAAGATACAACAGGCAATCTTTTTCACGACGATTTACTAAATCATCTTGTTGGCAAATGGAATGTTACATCCTTCGCACATGGAAGCCCGTTTACTGCATATATAGATGCGGATTGGGTTTTACATCATCAATATTTACACATTCATTTTAAAGGCAATGAAGTGGTGCCATGGTTTGGTGTACCGATGGAATATGAAGAATACATTGGTTATAATCATAATCAAAACCGTTATGTAGTTAATGGCGTTAGCATTGAAGGCGCCGATGATTTTGAAGGATTTTGTTATGCTTACCGTAATGGCAACGAGATAAAGCTGATGCAAAAAATAAATGCACCTTCTGATACAACTATAGTTCAGCGTATGATATGGGAACCTGATTCCGGTTCATGGATTATACAGTCAAGACCAGAAGTGAATGGCAAGGAAGGAAAATTATTTCTTGATATGAAACTGACACTCGTAAAGCAGTAAGGAAATTGAAATAATCATTCAGCATAAAATATAAACATTGAAAAAATATTTAATTATAATCTCTCTCTTATTAAGCATATTGGCTTTTAAGAAAAGTACTGATGATGATAAAAAAATAAAATCAGCAGATATAAAAAATGCCGTTAATGAAAGTCTCGTGTTATTGCAAAAAAGCAGTCATGATTTTTTAGATAATGCTATCACTTGTCACTCTTGCCACAACCAGGGTATAGGTGCTGTTGCATTTGCGATGGCGAAAGAAAAAGGTTTTGATGTGAGCGATGCTATCATTAATGAAGCGCTCGACAGTACCTGCAACTTTTGGAAAACGTATGCTAACATACAAAACTTATATGAACAGGATGACCCCGTTGCTACGGTAATGACAGGCAATTATGATATGTGGGCGTTATCTTCTAATCATTATAAAGCAAACAAAACAATTGCATTGCTTGCGATAGATATAATGCACAAGCAAACGCTGGATGGCAGTTGGATGAGTCCGGGTCAACGCCCGCCGCTGGAATATTATTCATTTACAGCAACAGCACTTACTGTAAGAAACATTCAATATTATGTGCCGGCTGCATGGCATAATGAAATACAGCAACGCATTAATAAAGCGCGCAATTGGTTAACGCAAACAAAGCCAGAAGCAAATGAAGAAAAAGCATTTCAATTATTAGGTTTAATATGGTGTAATGGTGATAAAAAATTTATTGCTCAGCAAGCAAAAAAATTACTGTCTGCACAACATGCAGATGGTGGCTGGTCGCAATTGGATTCATTAAAAAGTGATGCGTATGCAACTGGACAAAGTTTATATGCATTAAATCAATCAGAGCAGTTAAATGTTACAGCACCAGCTTATCAAAAAGCAATTTCGTTTTTGTTGAATACACAATTAGCAGATGGCTCCTGGCATGTAAAAACACGTTCCTTTCCTTTCGTTCCTTATGTATCAAGCGGCTTTCCGCATGGTGATGACCAGTTTATTTCTGCAGCAGGCACTAACTGGGCGATTATAGCGCTTATGTTAGCAGGCAATGAAAATATTAAATGAACGATATCAAAGACCGCTTAATTATTCGTACAAATAATTCCACTTAAAAGAATAAATGTGTAACAAATAATTTTAAATAAATTCATAACATGAAAGCGGCAGTGATGATAATGTTTTTATTCTTACTGCTGTTGGCTTCAGGTATTGCATACACACAAAACCTGTGGATTGATTCAGTAAAAAAATCTTTACAAACAGAAGCTGCAGACACAAATAAAATAAATACATTACTTACTGTAAGTGATGCATACCGTTTCACAAAACCTGACTCCGCCCTATTGTATGCACAACGGGCATTAACCGTTGCTGAAAAATTAAAATCGGATGACAAAATATTCTGGTCAATAGCTGCTGTAAACGGTGCTTTGTATGTATTAAGCAACTATGCTTTGGAACTTGACTATGCATATAAAGCACTGCCTTACGCCAAAAAAATAAACACACCATATACCATTGGTTATTCAAACGGCATGTTGAGTGATTGTTATTTTAACCTCGGTGAATATGATACAAGCATGAGGTATTGGAAAGTTGTGGTAAAATTATGTGAACAAACATTGCCCTCTGAACTATGTGCCATCTATGGAAATGCGTCTCATATTTTTAATGGCATGAAGCAGTATGACTCAGCATTGCTGTATGCAAGAAAAAGCGTTGCAGAACTTAATCATAATTACTCTTTAAATAAAGATAGCAATGAAGTAAAATTTTTAAGAAGCAATATTTTCCTCGGGTTAGGAGATGCGTTTGCCGGTAAAGCCATGTATGACTCAGCACTTTTTTATTACGAAGCAAGCCTGCCTTTCACGAATGATGTAAACATGGATAAAAACCGGGTTGATGCTTTTAGCGGTTTAGCAAGCGTGTATAAAGAAACAAATCGCAATGATTCATCTATTGTATATGCAAAAAAAGCATTGGCAGAAAATTTAACCAAAACATACCCGCAGGGCTTCCTGAAAGCTGCAAATCTTTTAGCAGATGTGTATGAATCAGAAAAAAATGCAGACAGCAGTTTAAAATACCTACATCTTGCCATTAGCGTAAAAGATAGTTTATTCAACCGTGAAAAAACAACAGCATTTCAAAACATTCTTTTTAAAGAGCAGGAAAAACAAAGAGATATAGAAGTTGCAAAACAAAAACTGCAAAGGCAATACCTTGCTTATTTTTTAATTGCTTTATTAATGATAGCAATTATTATCGCCGGCATTGTTATAAGAACCAAAAGAATTAAGCAGTTGCAAAACATGCGCAACAGCATTGCAGATGATTTGCATGATGATATTGGTTCTGCATTAAGCAGCATTAATATTATGAGCGAACTGGCAAAGCAAAAATCGCCGGAAGCCGCGCCATTGCTGACTTCTATCGGCGAAAGCACAACTGCCATGCAGGAAAATATGAGTGACATTGTCTGGATGCTTAAATCAGGCAATGACCGTTTTGAAAATATATTACAGCGCATGAACCTGTTTGCATCTGAAATACTGGAAGCAAAAAATATAGCGCTTGATTTTGCAGATACAACATTGTTGGCTGCACTTAAATTAACGATGGAGCAG
>JAICKT010000314.1 GCA_025927795.1 Parafilimonas sp.
GTTTTAGAAAATAAACGCGGATAATCGAGCATTACATAAGGCAGTTCTTTATATTGCTCCCCTTTATAAATTTTTGGCGTTATAGAAAATATTTCACTTGGTAAGCAATAAGAATACTCACTCAATGATTTTTTATATTCATCAGCCAATTCACCATAAAGCGTATAAATTTTTTTTACAATTCTATTCTTTGTTAAAATAAAATCACTGTTTGTTATAACATTATATTCCGTTTTTGAAAACTCTAAATTTGTATTCATTATAAAAAATTAAAGCACAGCAAAGTGATAAAAAAACTTGATAAACTTATTATAAAAGCTTTTATCGGGCCATTTATTGCTACGTTTCTTATTTCGCTTTTTGTTTTGGTAATGCAATTTTTTTGGTTGTATATCGATGATCTTGTTGGTAAAGGTCTTGATGTACTAACCATTTTCAGATTGATAGGATATGTTGCTGCAACCGCAGTGCCATTGGCTTTGCCGCTTGCTTTATTGCTTTCTTCAATAATGACGTTTGGTAATCTTGGAGAAAGTTTTCAATTAGTTGCCATTAAATCTGCAGGCATTCCGCTTATACGTTTCATGATGCCATTAATGATTATTGCGATATTAGTAAGCGGAGTTGCTTTTTTATTTGCCAACAATATAATTCCTGTTGCCAACCTTAAGTTCAATGCTTTAAAGTATGATATCATTGTTACTAAACCAGTGCTCGATATTAAAGAAGGTGTTTTTTATGATAAGATTGAAGGTTATGTTATAAAGATTGGCAAAAAAGAAAAAGATGACAGCACAATTCGCAATGTAGTGTTGTATCAAAAAAGATCTGGAGTACAGGATGATTTTTTAGTAGCAAAAAATGGCACCATGAAAGTTACCCCTGACAAACGCTTTCTTGAATTTACTTTAAAGGATGGATGGAACTATCAGGAAAATGGAAACCGGTTCAGCACAAATACAGATTTTATACGGCTTGGTTTTGCTGAATATAAAAAAGACTTTGATCTCAGCAGTTTTCAAATGACACGCACGGAAGACAGCTTGTTTAAGTGGGATCCAAAAATGCTTACAGTTCATCAATTAAATCTTTCCATTGACTCAGTAAAAAAATTAAATGATGCTGTAAATAATCAACTCAAATCTCAGTTAAAACCATTGCTTACTTTTTATAAATATTCTGATAGCACCTGGGCGAACCCGGCTTCACTTAAAAATAAATCTATAAAAAGCATGAGTGATATTATACCAGACACTGCTATAACTCGCATTTATGATAGAGCGCTTACACATGTAAGCAGTGCACAAAGCTTTGCACAGCTTTCAGGCACCGATTATTCAGCCAATGAAACTCTTTTAAGAAGCAATCGCGTTGAATGGAATCGCAAATTCACTTTATCAATTGCATGTCTTGTTTTATTCTTAATTGGTGCGCCACTTGGTTCAATTATACGCAAAGGCGGTCTTGGTTCTCCGCTTGTTTTCTCTGTAATCTTTTTTGTGATATTTCATTTGCTCGATACGTTTGGAGAAAAATTCGCAAAGCAGGGTGTAACTACCGCTTTTACAGGTATGTGGCTTTCAACATTTGTATTAATACCCGTTGGGATTTTTTTAATTTCAAAAGCCATGAGCGATTCACAGCTTTTTAATAAAGAATTTTATTTCAGGTTTTTTAAAAACATTAAAACAATGTTGTCTTTAAAAAAAGCAGCCTGAATTGTATTCTTAATTGAGGGTTTATTAATTTGTAGTTTTAAGTAACACAGTTGCAAACAGAAAAGAAAAATTTTAAAGTACAACAATGGATATCGGCTTTATCTGTTATTCTTTTTGCCGTAAAAATTACGGCATATTATTATACTAATTCGCTTGCTATACTTTCTGATGCACTAGAAAGTATTGTAAATGTAATTGCAGGTTTTATTGGATTATATAGTTTATATGTTGCGGCGAAACCTAAAGATATTGAACATCCTTATGGTCATGGTAAAGCTGAATTTATTTCTGCGGCTGCAGAAGGTGGTTTGATTTTCGCATCAGGCTTACTTATAATTTATGAAGCGGTTATAAATTTTATTGAGAACAGGCCTTTACAGCAATTAGATAAAGGGTTGTGGCTGGTAGCTTTCACTGCTGTTGTAAACTGGGTTGCAGGTTTCATCTGCGAACGTATTGGTAATAAAAATAATTCACTTGCATTACAATCGAGTGGCAAGCATTTAAAAATTGATACTTATTCTACGCTGGCTATTATCGCTGCATTAATAATAATTTTAATTACAAAACTTGTATGGCTTGATAAAATTACAGCAGGCATACTTGCAGTTTTTATAATGTACAATGGCTATACTATTATTCGCAAATCGCTTGCTGGTATAATGGATGAAGCTGATATGGATTTACTGAAAAAACTTGTGAGCACTTTAAATGAAAACAGGCGACCCTACTGGATTGATATACACAACCTGCGTATAATAAAATATGGTAACATTCTGCATATTGATTGCCATCTTACAGTGCCCTGGTATTTAAATGTTTTGGAAGCGCATAATGAAGTAGAGGCTTTACAACAATTAATAAAATCTCAATTCGGTGACGCTATAGAATTTTTTGTTCACACTGATGGAACATTTCCTGTAAGTTGCCCCGTACGTTTTAATGCAAATGGAACAACAGATACAAACGTATCCATTGAAAAAAAATACTGGACGTTGGAAGATATTTTAAATGATAAACGCTACGGTCTTGCTGAAATAAATTAATACTAATGCTGATGAAGAATCTATTAATTGTTACGCTCATTTCTCTTTTTTTTATAACTGATATTTCTGCACAAAATAATTTAGCACATACAAGAATAAGCATTCTTACATGTGGACCTGGTGAAGATTTATATTCACTATTCGGGCATACAGCAATAAGAATTATTGATAGCACCAATCACACAGATACGGTTTACAACTGGGGCGGCTTTACATTTGATCAACCAAATTTTTACCTTAAATTTTTAAGAGGCAAATTATTGTACTTTTCTTCTGCAGATTATTTTCCTGATTTCATGTATGAATATGTTGTTGAACATCGCAATGTTTATGAACAGGTATTGAATATTGACAGCGCCGCAAAAAAACGTGTTATTGATGCAGTGAATTTTAATTTAGCTGGCGACAATCGTTTTTATAAATATGATTTTCTGCTTGACAATTGTACAACGCGTGTAAAAAATATTGTATTTGAAAATAATAAATCTGTAACTATTGATTCATCTATTGTGCCACAAGGCACAACTGCGAGAGATTTGATTCGCTATTATCTCGAACGTGGAAATCAACTTTGGACGGAATTAGGAATTGATATTTTGCTTGGCAGCCGTGTTGACAGAGCTGTTTCAAACGATGAAGCAATGTTTCTGCCGGAATTTTTCATGAAAGGTTTGAATTATGCGCAGGATTCATCACAACCATTTGTAAAAGATTTCAAAATTATTTATCGCGGAAGCACACAGCAAATTACTACATGGAAATACATGCCGCTAATTGTTACAAGCTTGTGTTGCCTGCTTTTATTTTTTATATCAAACTTAAAAACCAGATGGGCAAAAGCAACCATTAAATTTTTTGATGCAGTGCTTTTATATGTTACGGGCTTAATTGGGCTGCTAATTATGTTTATGTGGTTTGCAACAGATCATACAGTTTGTAAGAACAATCTAAACATTGCATGGGCATTGCCAACAAATTTTATAGCAGCATTCTGCACGGTTAAAAAACCTACATGGCTAAGTACATATTTTTTTATTGCTGCTATTATTACAGGGCTATTATTAGCATCCTGGTTTTGGTTATCACAACAAATGAATATTGCCTTATTACCTGTAATATTATTTTTGCTTAATCGTTACGTAATTTTTACTTCGCTTTACAAAAACAAATACATCCGTGCCTGAGAATAAAACCATTTTATATAAAGGCTCTAAAATTTTTTATGAAATAACCGGCAACAAAAAACCTGTATTAGTTTTATTGCATGGCTTTGCTGAAACGGGTGCTGTATGGATTCATCAAACAACTTATTTACAAAAATTTTTTACTGTAATTATTCCTGATCTGCCCGGTTACGGAAATTCTGATGAACTTAAGATTGAAACATCAAAAGCCACGATTAAAGATTATGCAGATTGTATGTTCGCTATACTTAAGAATGAAAATATAAAGCGCTGCATAATTCTCGGTCATAGCATGGGCGGCTATATAACATTAGCGATTGCAGAACATCATCCTGAAATCTTATCTGCATTTGGCTTTGTACACTCAACTGCTTTTGCCGACAGTGAAGAAAAAAAACAAAACCGTTTGCGCGGAATTGAAATAATAGAAAATTATGGCGGATATGCATTCTTAAAAAATACAACGCCTAATCTCTTTGCTCCAAAATTTAAAGAGGAACATGCTGATGAAATTGATCAGTTAATTGAGCAGGGGAAATTTTTTAGTAAGAAAAGTTTACAACAATGTTATTATGCAATGACGAGCAGACAGGACCGGACAGAAATTTTAAAAAATTCTAAAATTCCTGTATTATTTATAGCCGGTAAACAAGATAATGCCGTTTCATTAAATGATATATTAAAACAAATGCACCTTCCTGAAATTTCATACATTCACATTCTCAATAATGTTGGCCACATGGGCATATGGGAAGCTGCTGATCTAGTAAATGAATACGTGGAGGAATTTGTAAATGACACTGCTTAGAAACTTTATCAATTATAAGTGTTTGCTTACACTAATTTGCATTTCATTTATTTCTACCTCTTATGCAGATCATTTAAAAGGTGGCTGGATAAAATATAGCTACATTGGCAAAGCAAATGGTTTAATTAATTACAGTGTTTCTTTTTATCAGTATTCAGATTGCAGCGAACCGGAAAAAGTTGACCCGGAAATATATATGGCTGTTTACGATGCAGGCACCCTGGATGAATTCACCGTTAAAACAATAGGGCTTACAAATCAGCACAACGAGGTTAAGGATAATTTTGGCCCATGCTTTCAAAATCCTCCAACTATATGTTATATAATAGCAGAATATACAACTGATATAAGTGTGCCTGAAAATGTGGGTGGTTACATTTTAACTGTGCAGCGGTGTTGTCGTATTGCCGGTATAACAAATGTTCCAACTTCTAACAGTTATGGTCTTACTTATACACTAACAATTCCAGGTGGTGCAAACAGTAATGATAACAGCCCTGTATTTGATTTCAGAGATACTGTGGCTATTTGTTATAATGAAAATTTTAGTCTTGATCTTGGTGCAAAAGACATTGACGGCGATTCTTTAAGATATACGCTTTGCAGTGGTTTAACAGGAGGGTTTTTAAATATGCCTGTGGTAGTTAATCCACCTGAACCTCCATACACAACTATCCCCTA
>JAICKT010000554.1 GCA_025927795.1 Parafilimonas sp.
AACAGATACCGACCAAACCATCATTTCAATTGTAGGCAATGAAATTGCAGAATCTTCTGAGGTATTAAAAAAAATTTTTATTGCTATAAGCGAAATTCCTGTGCGTATGATTAGTTATGGCGGCAGCCGTCATAATATTTCATTACTTATTCCTTCAGATTATAAACAAAAAACGCTGCAATTAATAAACAGTGGTGTATTTGGTTTATAGACTCTTAATAAAAATGAGCCACCCCAAATTAATGAAATGGCTCACATTTAAACCCCCAAAACGAGTTAAATACTATTATTGGTTTACTGAAGTGTTTCTCATTTTATGATTAGGTATCTGTAGCAACGGCAATTATCCGGGGCGTGTTTTTTCATATAAAACACTTAGTCGCTTTCTGGATTAATTGGTAAACAAAAAAAGATTAGTTTTTTTGGATTTGCTTATCATACTAAATATACTACCAGTTAAAGATATTTTGAGCGGATTGGAATTTTTCTGATCTGATTGTATCAACATTCGCTATAATCTGCGTGATTAATTGAGAAATCAATGTTATTTTATATAAGATGGTATAGTATTAACCTAATACTTTAGTACCTTCGCAACTGATTTTTTACAGTTAATATTTATTCATGAACGCTACTCCGAAATTTGCCCAATCTAAACCTTCATTTCATACAGAATTAAAAAAACGTATTTCTCAATATTTTGAAAAGACCGGTAAATCTACAGCGGGTAATTATAAGTTATGGCTTAAAGCCGCTATATTAATTATTGCGCTGCTGGCTCTTTATGTTCATCTTGTTTTTTTTACACCTCCTGCTTTTTGGGCAATCGCAGAATGTGTTTTGCTGGGTGTTACAGTTGCTTCAATAGGTTTTAATATAATGCACGATGGTGCGCATGGCAGTTTCAGTAAATATCCAACGCTAAATAAAATGGCAGCTGTTACTTTAGGTTTTTTAGGTGGAAGTCATTTTATGTGGAATATGAAGCATAACATCATTCATCACGCCTATACTAATATTGATGGCATAGATGATGATATTGATGCAAAGCCTTTTTTAAGAATGGCATCAACACAGAAAAAATATAAATTTCATCGTTTTCAGCATTGGTATTTCTGGTTTTTTTATTGCTGGTTATATATATACTGGATATTTTTTTCCGATTATAAAAAATATTTCACGCACAAAATTGGTGATGTACCACTAAAGAAAATGATGGTAAAAGATCATTTTTATTTCTGGGCATATAAAGTAATAAGTCTTACAATATTTATAGTTACACCTATGATAATGGTTGGTGTTATGGATACAGTTATTGGTTATTTAATTATGACGCTGGTTGCAGGATTTATTTTAAGCATCGTGTTTCAGCTTGCACATACAGTTGAACATACACATTTTCCAATGCCAAACGAAGTATCAGGAAAAATGGAAGATGAATGGGCAATTCACCAGTTAAAAACAACAGCAAATTTTGCTACAAAAAGCCGGATCATTTCATGGTTTGTTGGTGGATTAAATTTTCAGATTGAACATCATCTTTTTCCGAAAATTTCTCACATACATTATCCAAAAATCAGCAAAATAATAAAACAAGCCTGCAGAGAATATAATGTGGAGTATGTAGAATATCCGCACATGTACCAGGCTGTAATTTCGCATGTTTCTTTTTTAAGGCATATGGGAAGAGCTTAATGTTTAGGCTTGAAATTTAAAGGTTGTTTATTACTATTCTTTTAATTTCCACAAAATAATTCCTGTTGCAACCGCAGCATTCAGCGATTCTGCATTACCAAATTTTGGAATAGAAATTTTCTTTTGAACGAAAGGATAAATATCATTCCGAATTCCATTTCCTTCATTACCGATAACAAGTAAACATTCATCTGATTTTTCTATAGTATTAATATTTTCACCATTAAGTGCAGCGCCATATACAAATATTGAATTGTCCGCTAAAAAGGATTTTAATTCAGTATAAAAAATATTTACACTTGTAAAACTGCCCATACCCGCTTTAATAACTTTAGGATTATAAATGTCTGCTGTATCGTTGGATGCAATTATATTTTTTATGCCGAACCAATTTGCGGTGCGAATAATAGTACCAAGATTACCGGGGTCCTGAATGCCATCAAGCACTAATGTTACTTGGTTTTTTAAATCAGGAATTTCTTTTGCGGGCTTTTTATAAACTACTGCCAACACTTTATTTGGTGTTTCAAAATCTGAGATTTTTTTTAATTCATCTTCAGTTACTTCAACAACGTTTTCATATTTATTATTTTTAATAATCCATTCGTTAAGCGCATATATTTTTTTTATTTTAAAATCTGATTCAAGAATTTCATTTACAATTTTTACACCTTCTGCAATAAAAACAT
>JAICKT010000038.1 GCA_025927795.1 Parafilimonas sp.
AAGCCAGTAATGAGTCAACAAGATTTTCATACGCTTTATCACTGTTATCATGCAAATATTGTTGGGCGATATTATCGGGTGCAGGCATGCCGATTAAATCAAGTGATACACGTCTTAATAAAGTGGCTTTATCTGCTTCAGGTGCCGGAGATAATTTATTTTGTTGAAGTTTATTGTAAATGAAATAATCAATGTCGTTTTTTGCCCAGTCATTCTTCTTTGCCGGAATCAAACCAAAGAATGATGCTTTTGGTTTTGGCACTTCTGTTTTTGTAACAGGAACATACGCCCAATGTGTACCCCATTTGGCGCCTTGTTTCACCCAATCACGCAAAATATTTATTTCATCTTTTGATAATGGATCGTGATGATATGGCATGCGGTCTTCAGGATCATTTGACGTGATGCGGCGAATCATTTCACTGTGGTTTGGGTCGCCGGGAATGATAGCGTACTTTCCGTCTTTGCATTTCTTCAATGCGAGGTCACGAAATAAAAAACTAAGGTTGGCTTGTTGGCGAACACCGCCATGACAAGTGATACATTTTTTATTTAGGATGGGTTTGACTTGCGTGATGTAATCTATTTGTTGATGATTCGTGGTGAGATAAAAAATAACTCCGACCATCACAATTACAGTGGAAAGTAAAATGAGTTTTTTATTTAGAACGAACATCATCGGCAAACGTGTTGAAAGAGGATAAAGGTAAGAAATTAGATTTCGAGAATCATTTAAGAATAGCTGTGACCTTTAGCCTAAGATTGTATTTCTTCCGCGCTGTATGTTTGTCACTTTCTTTGCCTTGATGCAAAGAAAGTAACCCAAAGAAAAATCAAGGACGGCATGAACGCTCCGCGCATCCGTCCGAGCCAACGCCTCCCTCTGTGTTGCTTGGTTTATAAAAGCAAATTTTTATTATTCAACCACATTTCTGAAAGGCTTACTTCTTTTGAATCACTTATAAAATTAAGTGTTCATTATGCACCGGCGCGACCTGCGCTTTTTTGTTCTGATAAGGCTTTGCCATCAGAACAATGTCGCCTGCGGCGAAACCGAAGCGCAGAATGCGCCTCGTTCGTGATAGGTTTTAAACAACTTTCTTTTTATGACCGGAAATTCAATTACATTTTAGAAATGTAAAAAGTAAGCAAGCTGTTAAGCCTAAACATCAAGGCTCAATTGCTGAAAAAGCGATAGCACAAAAGCTTAATCAGGGCGAACGAGCGAAAGTGCTGCATATCTTTCGCTCTTGATTTTTTGCTCCACTTTTGTATCAAGACAAAAGTGGAAATAAAAGAAATGAAGCATGAAAAGAGTTAATGCAATAAGAAATAAGCTTTAAAGTTTTTACTGTGAAACAAAAATTTAAAGTAGGTGACATGTTACATGGAATTCTGAAGCGGGTCATGTGTCAGGAACGATCATTAAAATTCATACGGCTGATTTTGATTATAAAGGTTACACACATCATGCTTCAAAAGATGAACCGCAATATGAATCAAAAGCGATAAAACGGAGCATGTTGCTGCGCATAAAGGTTCGGTATTGAAGAAGATGAAAAAGAAATAATTATAGAAAATTTGAGGTTGAAAACTTTGCAGAGCAATGCATAGTGCTCCAAAGTTTGAAACCACGCAGAGCATGCGTTAAGTCTATCAATAACTCTGTATCAATACATCAGTTGGGATTTTTAATTTGCTATGCAGTTGGCGAATCATATCAATTGAAAGCTTTCTTTTTTTATTCAGGATTTCACTTGCACGGCTCTGCAATCCTACAACCTTTGCAAGGTCTGCCTGTGTATAACCCAATTGTTCCATCCTGAATTTTATAGCTTCAATTGGGTCCGGGAGACCGACGGGAAAATGTTCGTCTTCATATTTTTCAATAAGGATACCCAATACCTCTAATTCATCTCCTTCAGGTGAACCTTTTTTTGCATCAAAGATTTTCTCTAATCTTTCCAAAGCAGCATTATAATCTTTTTTTGTTTTTATAGGTTTTATTGTCATTGCTTAAATTTTTGTTGCATCAATCTTATCATATTCTGGGTGTGTTCCGATAAACCGAATCCAGACCATCTGGTAATCATAATTAATCTTCACTATCAACCTGTATTGATTTCCCTTTATATTAAACACAACACGATTACTTATAAGAAAGCTTGCAGTTGAATATTCTTTCTGTATGTCTTTTGTATTTTTCCATTTTGCTTTGCTTGCTTCCTGAAACCACGCTTTTAATTGCTGTTCACAATCTGCGTGCCTTTGCCAAAATTCACGAAGTATCTTTTTAGCGATTACTCTCAATTAATGAATTTTATCAAAGATATTAAAAGTTCCCGATACGGGATATTTATTCGTAAATCAATTTTACATTTTGAATTATAAATCACAAAGCTTAGCATAGAGGTAACACTTTTCTAAATTTCTATTTTCGCAACCAATTTATGGATGTCACTTTCTTTGTCTTGAAAAAAGAAATGCGAAGCATTTATCGAGACAATAACACAACGTAATGAGCGAGATAAAGTACCAAAGAAAACATTTTTTGAAATTGTATTTTTCGTATGAATTTATGCTTGTTACTTTTTTTCTCTTGAAAGAAAAAAAGTAACCAAAAAAAGTTCAAGACAAACATGATCGCTCCGCGCATTTTGTCTTGCCAGCGCCTCCCTCTGTGTTGCTTGCTAATGTTGATTCATACCATTGATTTTAATCACAATGGTTATATCAACATCGCTGACATTTATTAAAAATTATTCAGCATTTAGAAACTGTGGCTACTAAAATTTCAATAACTTTAAAACTGTATCATTCATTTAAACCAGGCTGCTATGAAATCACTTGCTCTTCTAATAATCACTGCTACACTTCTCTTCAGTTTTGTACACACCCACACAACACCTGCTCCACTTATTGATGAAGCCGCAAGAGAAAAAGCTTTGCAAAAGAAACATGCTTTTACAATCGGCTGCAGTCCCAACTTTGCGTTGTTTAATCCGGAAGATTCTGCCAACACAATTCCGTTATTGGATGGCTGGGGAAATTACCGCATGCCGGTAACTGCATCCAGCGACAGTGCAGAAATTTATTTTGAGCAGGGCATTAATATGTATTATGGCTTTCATATTATAGAATCGCTGGCATCATTTGTAAAGGCAACAAAGTTTGACAGCAGCTTTGCAATGGGTTATTGGGGAACGGCGCTGGCTTATGGTCCAAACATTAATGACCTGGGTTATGCTGCATCACCGGAGGCAATTGTTGCTATGCAAAAGGCAAAAGAGTTTAGCAGTAATTGTACTGCTGTTGAAAAAGCTTTGATTGATGCGATGCAGGTGCGATATAGTGATGATACAACGCAAACACGTGAATACTTAAACCAGTTGTATGCAGATGAAATGAAAAAAGTACACAACAATTTTCCTGAAAGTGTTGATGCAGCTACCCTGTATGTTGATGCATTAATGTTACAGCATCCGTGGGATTTATATACCAAAACATACGAGCCTAAACCATGGACGCCTGAAATTGTGAATACACTTGAAGCCATTTTAAAAGTTTCGCCTGAACACCCCGGCGCTTCCCATTATTATATACATGCTGTTGAAGCTTCTGCACATCCTGAAAAAGCAATCCCTGTTTCTGAAGAACTCGCATCACTCATGCCCGGTGTTGCACATGTAGTGCATATGCCTTCACATATATTTATTCGTTCAGGGTATTATAATGAAGGTGAAAAAACAAATGAGAAAGCTGTAAAAAGTTATTACGATTACCTCAGCAAGTATCCTGCTGTTGTAAATAACTCGCCTTTATATTTAATTCATAACCTGCACATGCAGGCAACATGTGCTAATATGGATGGTCAGTTTGCATTGGCTTTAAAATCATCTTTTGATTGCAGAAATAGTTTTGATACCAGCTTTTTATCTGTGCCTGATTTTTTCGGAACATTTGTTCAGTATGTTTATATGACGCCGTACTTAACTCTAATTCGTTTTGGTAAATGGGATGATATTTTGAACACGCCGGAAATTTCTTCGAATTATATTTATGCAAACCTGCTTTGGCATTACGGGCAAGGATTAGCGTACGCAAGAAAACATGATTTCACCAATGCATTAAAGCAATTGGATTCATTAAAAATTGATATGCAGAATGACCAGTTAAGAGCGCCTGCGCCCAATTATGCAAACCCGGGAATAAACGGTGCAATGGTTGCACAGAAAATTTTACAAGGCGTTATTGCAGAAGAACAAAATGATTTGAATACTTCTATTATTTATCTGAAACAGGCAGTGGCAGAAGAAGACAGCATGATTTATAATGAACCGAAAGATTGGGTGCATCCTGCAAGACAATATTTGGGAAGTGTTTTATTGAAAGCGAAAAAATATGCGGAAGCAGAGCGTGTATATAAAGAAGACCTGGCAATCAATCCTCATAATGGATGGAGTTTAACAGGTCTTGCTATTGCATTTGACAAGCAAAATAAAAAAGAGGAAGCGGCTAAAATAAAATCAGAAGCAGCAACAGCATTTTCAAGAGCTGACATAAAGATTACTGATTCTGTATTTTAATGTAAGGATGTTGAAAGCTTGATAAACATAAACAAAATTCAAAGTCAGTAATCATGCAATATGAAGCTCAAAATGCAAATCATTAAAAATATTAAACCACCGCTTCTTTATTATACCTGCTTTTGTATTCTAATGGTGATATGCCGGTAATCTTTCTAAACACTTCACGAAATGCTTTTACATCAGCATAGCCAACATCATACATTACTTCATTAATTGTTTTGCGTGTGTTTTCAAATGCTTTTTTAGCTGATTCTATTTTTACTCTCTGTGCATATTCAAGCGGTGTATTGCCGGTAGCTTTTATAAAACGCCTGTCGAAGTTTCGCCTGCCTGCTGCAAACTTTACAGACAAATGTTCGATAGATATTTTTTCATGTATATTTTTCTCAATATAAGATTGCGCTTTTTGAACCATTTCATCATCATGTGATTTCTGTCCTGAGAAAATTGCAAATGCAGATTGACGCTGCCTGTCAATATCAATCTGAAAAACTTTAGCACAAAAGATTGCGGTTTGCCTGTCGTAATATTTTTCTATTAAATAAATAATGAGATTTAAAAAAGAAAATGCACCGCCATTTGTATAAATGCCATTTTCATCAGTAATCAGCCTGTCTGTTTGCAACTTTATTTCCGGAAACATTGTTCTTAAATCATTTGCAGCAGACCAATGCGTAGAGCAACTTCTTCCATCCAATAAACCGGATGATGCCAATAAAAATGCACCGGTGCAAATGCTTGCTATTTCAGCACCATGTTTATATTGTTGCTCAATCCATTCAATCATCAGTTTATTTTGCTTCACTGTTTTTTGATAGTTATGATTTAAGGAGGGAATGATGATAAGGTCGGTTTTTGTTATCGCATGTATGTTGGTATGCGGCTTTACCGTAAACAATCCGTCATAGTATTCGACTTTTTTAGAGATGCCGGCTAATTCAATTTTAAACAATTCTTTGTTCCATTTTTCTTTCCAGTATTTATTAGCTCTTGTAAAAATTTTATATGCGCCAACTATACTGCTTAAGTTGTTGCCTTCGCCGACAGGCACTAATATGGTAAGATGTTTCATCTTTAAAACTTTCAGCAAATATAGAAATATACTATGTCCAAATCAACCCATTAGAAAGTCTATTTTACACCCCCTTAAAGTATGATTAAGACAATAGTTTTGTGGAAGAAATTTATTTATTAAAAGAAATATAATCAAATGAGCACACAAGATTTTTCTACTACATTATTGGTAGAACAAACACCTGCGGAAGTTTTCAATGCCATCAACAATGTTCGTGCATGGTGGTTTGGAGAAATTGATGGCAGTACAGATAAACTTAATGATGAGTTTACTTATCGATATCAAACATTTCATTACACAAAACAGAAATTAACTGAGGTTATTCCAAACAAAAAAATTGTGTGGTTAGTTACTGAAAGCAATTTGAGTTTTGTTGAAGACAAAAACGAATGGACAGGAACAAAAATAATATTTGACATCACGAAAAAAGATAACAAAACAGAGGTTCGTTTTACACATCACGGTTTGGTTCCTAAAAGTGAATGTTATAATGAATGCTCTAATGCATGGAGCAATATTATCAGTTATAATTTATACAAACTAATTACGAAAAAAGAGAAGGCAGAAAAATTTATATCAATATAAACACATAATAAAAATTAAAGCGATGGAAAATAAAAATTTTACAACCAGCTTCCTGGTAGATGAATCTCCAAAAGAAGTATTTAATGCTGCTACAAACGTTCGCGGCTGGTGGTCAGAAGAAATTGAAGGCAAAACTGCAAAGCTGAATGATGAATTCAACTATCATTATAAAGACGTGCATAGTTGCAGGATTAAATTAACTGAGGTTGTACCTGATAAAAGAATTGTATGGCTTGTGCTGGATAATTATTTCAGCTTTACGAAGGATAAACATGAATGGACAAACACAAAAATCATTTTTGACATTTCAAAACAAGACAATAAAACGCAACTGCGTTTTACGCACGAAGGTTTGGTACCGGAATATGAATGTTATACTGCATGTGTGAATGGATGGACACAATACATTAATCAAAGTTTGCCGAATCTGATTGCAACAGGAAAAGGGCAACCCAACTCAAAAGAAAAAGCATATACCATTCATGAGGTTGCAGCACGTTTTAACGAGCTTGCACAAGAAGAAAAATGGTTTGAAATACAAGATGAACTTTTTGCTGATGATGTAAAAAGTATCGACCCGTCAAACTCTCCTTATTTTAAATATGCTGAAGGTAAAGCTGCTGTACGTAAGAAAGGTGAAGATTGGGTGAAGCGCATAACAGCAGCGCATAAACTTTCTACAACGCAACCAATAATTGCAGCTAATCATTTTGCAGTTGGGAGAGAAGTGGATATTGATGTGCAGGGCTTTGGAAGAGTGCACATTAATGAAATAATGATGTATGAAGTAAAAGATGGAAAGATTATATCAGAGCAATTTTTTTATTAAACATTTTATCGGCTAAAACTAAAAAGGGATTTGCGTGCAAATCCTTTTTTATTGATATCACGATATTGGAACCTTCCTTTTGTACAATCACTAATACATGCATTAATGCTGCTTATTTTAAGACTCCTTTATATACTTCTTCACTGCTAACTCCTTCGCTTTTGCTTCAAACATAATGTCCACTTTCTTTTTGTAAGTATTTACTTTTTCATACACGTAATCTGCATGTGCTGTAGGTGTGGTTAAAGGGTCTTCATACTTTTTTCTTGAACTTGAATAATGTACAACGGGAGTAATGTTATCAGCCCATGTGTTTATTGCAGCAAACAATGCTTCTTTTTCGCTTAAGCCACCCGTACAAAATGTATGATGGAAATAATCAAACGCGACAGGAATATTTACCTGCTCATTCAGCCATAATAAATCTTTTACACTAAACATATTTATTTTATCATCATTTTCTATGGTTAGTCTTTTCATGGTAGTAGCAGGCAAACGCACATAATTTTCCGCAAATCTTTTTAGTGCTGTCATCTTATCACCATAAGCACCGCCAACATGTATATTTATTTTTGAAAATGGTGTTGCAGGAAGATGCATCATGTCCATAATCTCCGCATGCTGCCTTAACTCTTTTATTGTTTTCGATATTACCTGCGGATTATTACTTGCAAGAACATTAAAGGGACCCGGATGATAAGTAAGCCGCATGCCGCTTACGTTGGCTTTTTTCCCACAACGTGTAAGTACTTTTTGAATGGCTTCATAATCCGGCAAGTCAGCAATTTCATATTCACTCATCCACGGCACCATATCAGAACTCATGCGGTAAAACAGCATTTTGTTTTGGATGTTCCAGTCAATTACTTTTTCCAGGTCGATAAAATTTGCCAGCGCCAGTGCTGATGCATACGCAATTCCTTTTTCTGCAAAAGTGCGTTTCATCATTGAACGGTTTACTACAATTTTTTGTGCGGCTAATGTTAAGTTGATGCATGCATATCCGTAACGCATGAAATAGTCGTTCGAAAAATCATACCTAATTAAAAGCTGCGGAATATTTGTTACTTAATCTTCAAGATACCCGAACTTACCTTTATTATAATCATCGAATGCCTGCATTAATTCTGCTTTTGTGTTCATCACAAACGGACCATGTGCTGCAATAGGTTCATTAATGGCTCACCACTTAACACTAACACAATTGTATTTTCTGTTGCTTCTATTGTAAATGTTTCACCCTTGTTTTCAAACAAAGCAAAATGATTGGTTGGTAAATTTTCTTTTCCATTAATCATAACGTTTCCTTCAATTACTAAAACGGCTGTATTAAAATTTGCGGGAAAACTAAAGTTAGCTTTTGCATTTTTGTTGAGCTTTACCGGGCAACAACATTTGCTTTTATATTTACGGCGATCTGAGTTTGGCTTCGATAGCTGCCATGTGCTTGTTCACATATATGGCTTTGCTAAAGACATCGCATAAAAGGAATTAATTTTTACCGTTAATTAGTTTTCTTAATGCGAATACTAACTGCCTGTCTTTTTCTCTCAGCTTTCCCGTCCTGTCGGGAGGCAAATCAAGAATAAGTATATTATCCTGTGCAGTTGCTATTTTATACAGTTGCAACAACTCTGCTACCGTTTTATAAACAGTATCCTGTGTATTGTAAAACCATTTCTGGCTGATGCATACAGTAGTTTCCCAGGGCATGTAGTATAGCTTGCCGTTGTGAGAAAATAATTTAGGATCGGGATTGGCAGGAAGATAAGGATCACCCATCCTGAAATCACTGGGAAAATAACGTATCGGAAAACCTTCCTTCTGCATAGTTGGCAATAAAAACGCAGAGTCAGGATCGGGGTTATCGGGCTTTCCAATTGACCAGTTAACACCTACCTGGCATTGGGGAGCCAATTGCTTCACTGTTCTGTAAATTTCAGCTATTGGCCAGCGTTCTCTTTTCTTTTCCCAACCCGCATCCAGCCATAACTCTACCGGCGTTGTGTATGTATTAATAATGCCTATCAATTCTTTTATTTGATTCACCATATATTCATTGTAGGCTTTGTCCAGCGAAGTATCAGCAACATCAGCATTTTGGTGCCTGTCCCAAAGAGAATAATAAATGCCCATGCCGATACCATATTTTTTGCAAGCCCTGGCAACAGCTTCTACCACGTTTGTTTTATTACCGGAGTTGCCTACATCATATTGCGTGTATTTACTGTCCCAAAGACAAAAACCATCCACATGTTTAGTTACCAATATCACGTATTTCATGCCTGCTTCTTTGGCTGTACTTATCCATTGGTCAGCATCTACAGTAAGAGGTTTATAAGAGGATGGAGGTTTACTTCCGTCTGTCCATTCTTCATCATAAAAAGTATTGATACCAAAATGGATAAACATGCCATACTTTCTTTCAATCTGGGCTATTTGATATGCAGAAGGTTTTGTGGAAGGTTGCGGCTCCATCATCGCCGACTGTGCAATTGAAAACCGATTATTTATGACAATAAAAAAAAGTAAAAAAACAGTTTTCATGTTAACTATCTATGAATAGTAAAAATATTAAACTTACAGAACATATGCCTTTTTGTACGAGGTAAAATAATCAGCTCTCTGCTAAAAACACTCGTACGAAATGAGACTGCGAAACCATCCAGAACGGATGCCCGATGTATGCGCGCCAAGACAGGAGTTTTAACTTTATTAGCATTGCTTGTTTTAAAAATAAAAGTTGCAAGCTTTGCCGAACTGGGAGAGCGAAGAAAATATTCTGCTGAGAAAAGATAAATTAAACATTCATCATTTTATGCATGACTTTGTGAAGTATAGATCCTTTATCCAGCAATGGTTCAAGCATAGAATAATGATTTATGGCGGGTAACTCTAAAAATTGAAGGGCTGTATTTTTATCTTTCCAGTTCTCATACAATTGCCTGCTTTGATCTTTAAATTCATCTGTTTCATCTTCACCAACGCATACAAGTAACTTAATATTTTTAGCAGGCATCAATTCAACAGGGCTGTTACGCGCTGCTATTTCTTTGGTTATATTTAATACCGAATTTAACTGCAACAACTGAATAGGTAACAAGTTAAATATTCCGCTTAGCAGGCAAACACCTTTAATAAAACTTGCAGCATTTTTATTCATCCATTTTTTTTCCATTATCATGGCAGCAAGGTGTGCACCTGCACTATTGCCTATGATGTAAACCTGTTGCGGATCGCCATTAAACTGCCGTAAATTATTATGTAACCATAACACAGCTTTGCGGCATGATGCGACCATCTCATCTATAGTTGCAGCGGGTGCAAGCGGGTAATTAATCAGCACTGTTGTTACATCATCAGCATAAAAAGCTTCGGCAATAAAATGAAATTTTGTTTTATCAAACAGGTGCCAGTAACCACCATGAATAAAAACCAGTGTTTTTGAATTTGGTTTTGCCGAAGGAAATACATCAAAGCATTCTCTTTCATTATCACCATAGAAAATGTTTTTAATGATGGGATATTTCTTTCTTGTTTCGCTGCTCAGTTTTTCCCAGCGCTCAAAGTAGGCAGCAAAGTCTGGAACATGCAGGCGGATATTGTATTGATTATTTAACTGCTCTTCGTTATACTGTTTATAGATGAACATGAAATGTTGTTGCCGGCTTATGCATCCAGACAATTAAAAACAATCTTATAAAATTCCGGATGTGATTGCCATGTTTTTCCGGTAACAATTTTACCATCCTGAATAGCTTCATCAGGTGTTACATATATACCACCACAACTCTCTACTTCAGACTTTACATGCTCGTAACAAGCAATTTTTCTCCCGTTCACCAAGCCCGCCGTAACAAGTATCTGCGAACCATGACAAATAGCGAAAATATATTTTCCAGCATCTGCAAATGCCTTTACAATTTTTATCACTCTTGCATCATTACGCAAATATTCAGGTGCCCTGCCGCCAGGCATCAGCAAAGCCTCATAGTCAGTTATATTTATTTCATCAAATGAAATATCTGACTTAATAAGATAACCTTTTCGCTCTACATATGTATCCCAGCCCTCTTCAAAATCATGCATCACAAGGTTCATTCTTTTTATAGTTGGCGCTGCGATTACCGGAGTATAACCTGCTTCTCTTAATCTATGCATAGCATATAATATTTCAAAACTTTCACCTGCATCACCAGTAATAATAAGTATCTTTTTTTTGTTGACATAAATAATAAATCTTGTATTGTTTTTAAAATAAAGCTGCATTAAAGATAATTAAGAAAACGCTACCGAAGACTTCGCTGAAACTGGAAAGCAATCTTTTGTTTGGTACATTTATTTTATCTTTTTCAATCACTGCTTTTGTAATTGTTGCAATATTTCTATTCGATGTTTTTTAATAAAATAAAGAATGAAAAACCTTAATCTTGTTATTATAATATGGAGCAAAATTGTATTGTTTTTATTATACTATGCACCGCAGCGGTTGTAACAATTGTCTTGAAAAAATTAGATGCAAAAGCCGCTGTTGCTGCAGTTATAATTGGCTTTGTTGCCTGGCTTGGTGAAGGTTATACAGGCATTGCATTGCTGGCAACATTTTTTATAGCGGGCACGCTTGCCACATCATTTAAAATGCACACAAAGCAACAAGCTAATTTAGGAGAACAACATCACGGACAAAGAACAGCAGCACAGGTTATAGCAAACGGCGGCGTTACAGCTATATTATCATTGCTATCTTTTTTATCTGCTCAACAGCAACCATTTTTGTTATTAATGATTGCATCAAGCCTTTCATCAGCAACTGCTGATACACTATCTTCTGAATTAGGCAATGTGTATGGAAAGAAGTTTTATAACATCGTGAACTTTAAAAAAGATATGCGCGGATTGAACGGTGTAATAAGTGTTGAAGGAACATTGATTGGTGTTGCCGGCAGCAGTTTAATTGCTTTGATATACACAGCGCAAGCCGGATTTACAATTCATTTTTTATGGATTGTTATTGCAGGCACAATTGGTAATTTAATTGATTCTGTTTTGGGCGCCACATTAGAACGAAAGCATGTTTTAAATAATGATGTGGTAAATTTTTTTAATACACTTACAGCTGCTTTGGTGGGTTTACTGTTATATGGTTTTTAATTGCTGTTAAGTTGTTAATGGCTTAAATCTAATCTGATATTAGCTTATGTTTTTATTTAATCAGACACTACGCCGAATACACGCAAACATTTTCTTTTACATTTATAGAAAACAGCACACGATATAAAATAATATTTTTGGTGGAAACATAATCAGATGAAAACAATTCAGCGCAGTTTTCTCATTCTGCCTTTAATATTATTATTTGTAGCTTGTAATCAAATGTCAAACAAAACACAGGTTTCAGCAGATGATATAAAAAATTATTTGTCTGTAATTGCCAGCGATTCTTTGCAGGGCAGAAAACCTTTTACGGTTGGTGAAGCAAGAACGATCAGCTATTTGTCAAATGAATTTAAAAAAATTGGTCTTGAACCGGGCAATAACGGCAGTTATTTCCAGGATGTACCGATGGTTGAAATAACCAGTAATGTAATTGGAGGCATTCAAATAAGTGGTAAAGCAAATTTTACATTACAACCAAATACTGATTTTGTTGCAGGAACCAGACAGGAAGTGGATTCTGTTGAATTAAAAAATTCACCGTTGGTTTTTGCAGGTTATGGCATAGTTGCACCGGAATATAACTGGAACGATTATAAAGACCTTAATGTGAAAGGCAAAACAGTAATTGTATTGGTGAATGATCCGGGTTTTAAATCAGGTGATGCAACATTGTTTCATGGTGATACAATGACATACTATGGAAGATGGACTTACAAGTATGAAGAAGCTGCAAGGCAAGGTGCAGCCGGTATTTTAATCGTTCATCAAACAGAACCCGCAAGCTATCCGTGGCAGGTTGTGAGCAATAGTTTTACCGGGGCAAAATTGTATTTGCAACAGACTGATAAACATATGTCGCGCTGTAAAGTTGAAGGATGGATAACTGAAGATGCAGCAAAAAAACTATTAAGCAGTGCAGGCATTAATGGCGATATGAGAACTGTTGCACGTGATAAAAATTTTAAAGCGATTCCGCTTAACATGAATGTTTCACTTACACTTCATAATAATTTAAAAAGTTCTGTGTCGCATAATGTAGTGGCATTATTGAAAGGAACAAAAAGACCGGGCGAAGTTGTTATTTATACTGCGCATTGGGATCATTTTGGTATTGGCGAACCAGATTCAACGGGCGATAGTATTTATAATGGTGCTGTTGATAATGGTTCCGGTACTGCAGCATTGCTAAGTGTTGCAAAAGCATTTGTTCAATCAAACAATAAACCGCAACGTTCAATTTTATTTTTAGCAGTAACCGGTGAAGAGCAGGGTTTGCTTGGTTCAGAATATTACGCAACACATCCTTTGTTTCCATTGAATAAAACAGTTGCAGATCTTAACATGGATGCATTACATGATTATGGTGAAACGAAAGATCTTTCTATAACAGGTAAAGGGCAAAATGATTTGGATGATTATGTTGAAGCAGTTGCAAAACAAATGGGCAAACATACCGTTGGTGATCCAAGACCCGGTGCCGGATCTTATTATCGTTCTGACCATTTCAATTTTGCAAAAGTTGGCGTGCCTGCACTTGATCTGAATATTGGTACGGAAAGTACAACACACGATGCAGCATGGGGAAAACAACAACAGGATAATTATAATGCTAACCGTTATCACAGACCTGCGGATAATTTATCTGCTATTGCCAGTTATGATGGCATGGCTGAAGTAGCAAATGTTATGTATACAATAGGATGGAAACTTGCAAATGAAACAACTTTTCCCGGTTGGAAAAATGGTTCAGAGTTTAAAGCGATACGAGATAAAGAAATGGAAAAATAAATATTACTTTTAAAATAGAAAATCGCTGAAACAGTTTACAAACTTTGCTGAGCTGGAAACTATACCAAACATTTTCCTTTACATTCTATGGCGAGCTGGGATACGCAGAAGAACTCCCATCTGAGGATAAACATTTTCTTCCATGGTTCGGTTGAAAAATCTTTTAACGCATTATCATTCGGATTAAAAGTAAAAACACAAAAAAAATATAGCCGGAACAAATACAGCACCCAGTATGCTTAACCAAAAAGATGCAGTGCGTTTTATTTTTAAAACCAGTATGTTAAACAACAATATCAACAAAAATTTCTGCATTATCAATAAAAATAATTTTTGTTACATACTGTTTCATCCCTAATATAATATACACAGATACTGCTTTAAATTCTGGCATAAAATTTTTAATACCCTTATCCAAAATCAACCCGTAATGCCCTTACTTCTTCTTGTTTTTTTTATTGGCGACCTGTTATCGTTAGCTTATCCTTTTATTGCTTATTACCTCTACTGCGAGTGGGATAAATATCATAACACTATAAATAATGATTATGCACAACGATGCCTGTATGGTGCAATTGCATTGTTATTGTTTATTTTATTGGGAAAGTTTCTAATCAAATTCCTGGTTAGTAAACACAGGAAAGGTGAAGATGAACCCCATATATTCAATGCAAAAAAAAGAGACAGCATCAAACGCCCTGATGGCAGCATTATTAACATTGAATATTATGGAAAGGAAAATACGCAAGCCATCATTTTTGTACACGGTTTGGACGCCAGTATAAAAAACTGGTATTATCAGCGTAAACATTTTGAAAAGAATTACAGGCTTATTATGATGGACATGCCGGGCATGGGGAAATCTACACGTCCAAAAAACAAAGACTTTTCACTTACAAAAATTGCGGCAGACCTTGAAGCAGTAATTGAACATACAGGTGCAAAAAATCCAATTCTCTGGGGACATAGTATGGGCGGCATGACAATACTTACACTATTGGCAAAGAATAAAGATGTTAACCGTTCAAACATTAAAGGTGTTATTCTCGAACATACAACTTATACTAACCCTGTTCGCACCATTCTTTTCAGAAAACTAATGACCGCTATACAAAAGCCTGTTCTTACACCGCTTTGTTATCTCATTATATTTTTTTCACCGGTAATTTGGCTCAACCGGTGGATGAGTTATTTAAACGGCACCTCTCACATTGTAACCCGTTGGCTCACCTTTGCAGGAACACAAACAGCAAAGCAGTTAGATTTCAGCACGCTCTTATCTACGCTAACACCACCCGCAGTAATGGCAAGAGGTTGTCTTGGTATGTTTCGTTATGATGTAACAAAACAGTTACCTGATATTAAAGTACCCACGCTTATTATAGCAGCCAGTAAAGACCGTCTTACAAGACCAGATGCAAGCATGTACATGAAAGAACATATTCCAAATGCAGAAATGATAATGCTTACTCCCGGCAACCACCAGGCTTTACTTGAAAGACATACTGAAGCAAATGAAGCAGCAGAACGTTTTATTCAAAATTTGGTGCAAGCTAAGTCTGCGCCGGTTGCATAGTTCTGAAATGTTTTTGCCTTTGTTAGTGTTATAAGCATGATTATACTTTTGATATTAATTTGTGCAAATACTGCTAAGTTCGCAATACATTAAAAACAGATTGCTGTGTTTAAACTAAAGCGATTTTCTTTATCAGCCTTTTGTATATTGCTATGTATGCAATACATTGATGTTTCTGCTCAATATCCGCCGGGTACTAATGTTGATGAATCTAAAGTGCCACCATATGTTTTACCTGATCCGCTGCTAATGTCAAATGGGAAAAAAGTAAAAGATACAAATGAGTGGAGCACTATTCAACGACCATATATTTATCACCTGTTTGAAGAAAATGTTTATGGCAGATATCCAACGCAGCCTGTTACTATTCATTTTAAAATAAGAGAAAGCAGTAATAACGCATTAAACGGAATCGCAACGCGTAAACAGGTGCGTATTTATCTTCATCCGACTGATACAACCGTGTTTACTGATGTGCTTATTTATCTGCCTAATTCAATTAAAACACCAGCGCCAATTTTTCTCAGCCTGAATTTTAATGGCAATCAAGCCGTGAATAAGGACCCGGCAATCTTACCATCACAAAATGAAACACAGATATCAAAACCTTTAGATTCTACACGCGGCACAGATCCTTACTGGCAAATAGAAGGCGCAATTACCCATGGCTATGGTGTAGCAACAGCATACTATGGCGATTTCGAACCTGATAATAAAGATGGATGGAAAACCGGAATTCGTACTACTTTAAAAGATGTGTTGAAAATTGAACCTGAAGAATGGAGTGCATTGGGTGCATGGGCGTGGGGTATGAGCCGCATAATGGATTACCTGCAACAAGATGCTATGGTTGACTCAAAAAGAGTTGTATTGATGGGTCATTCAAGATTGGGGAAAGCAAGTTTGTGGGCAGGTGCTTCTGATGCACGTTTTGCTATTGTTATTTCAAACGAATCCGGCGAAGGAGGAGCGGCGCTCTCAAAAAGATGGTTTGGAGAAACAGTAAAACAAATCAATGACCAGTTTCCGCATTGGTTTGTTGCAGCTTATAAAAAGTATAACGACCATACAGATTCACTGCCTGTTGATCAACACATGTTACTCGCATTAATTGCACCAAGACCATTATATATTGCAAGTGCAGCGGATGATCTGTGGTCAGATCCAAAGGGAGAATTTTTAAGTGCAGTAAATGCAGGTAAAGTATATGCTTTGTTTAGAAAAAAAGGTTTGGGAACAGATACAATGCCACCTGTAAATCATCCTGTGGGAAATACAATCCGGTATCATATTCGTTCAGGTAAGCATGCCGTTACATTGTACGACTGGCAACAATATTTATCGTTTGCCGACATGCAATGGAAATGAGGCTTGCCTGGATAGGAAGGGAAACTACAGTTTCGTTACAATCTCTAACGATTTTTTTACGTGTTCATCAGGCGATATATGATCGGTTTCTGATGAAAAGACAGCTACAATTTCATCATTTTTATTAATAACAAATGTTGTTCGCGGAATGAAGCCGTGGGTAACCTCCTGTCCGGTTACATCTTTAACACCCGTTTTTGGAGGCGTCAATTCAAGACCATAGGTAGCTGCAATTTTACCTCCATCATCTGAAGCCACAGGGAATTTTCCTGCACAGTAATCCGGATTAGATGAAAACGACTTCAATCGCTCAATATCATCTGCTGATACACCGATAATGGTTGCTCCTGCTGCAGTAAATTTATCCTTCATTTCGGCGAAAGTATGTGCTTCCAAATCACAGCCACCCGTGTATGCTGCAGGATAAAAATATAATACTACCGGTCCCTTGTCAAGTGCTTTTTTTAAGGAAAAATCGAATTCATTCCCAGCCATGCTGGCCTTGCTGGTGAACATGGGTGCTTTGGAACCCTTTGACAATACCTTCATTTGCGCAAAGCTATGTGGATTAATGAAGAGCAATAGTGCTAAAATTAACAGGAATGAGAGATAATTTTTCTTTGACATGGCAAATTGTTTTGAATAAGATTATAAATTATAATCGCTCACAAACTTACAAGAATTGGCAAATAAATGAATGGAGATAGAGGGAATCCTTAACTGATAGAGTGTTAAACTTTTTTATTGTATTGCTAAAAGCTGAATAAAGTTATAAATTTTAAGATAGATGCGGCGAAGTTGCAAACTTCGCCGAGACACACCCGAACACTTCGCCGAGATGGTGGATTGATTTGTTTCTTCGCCATTATTAATGGTTAGAAGCGAGGTCAGTCTTTACAGCTTTTAAAGCTTCATCGTGCATTGAATTGTGCCCATTAATAGCTGTGGTTATTTCAAAAATGTGAGCAGCTTTTTTAGCGAACTCTTTCCAGTTTCTGTCGCCCTTCGTTTTTAATAAATTATATTTTGCCCAATAACCAAATGGAAAATTGGGATATTTTTCTATAACAACATTAATTTCCGGTAAAACAGTATTACCATTTTTAACGAACGTTTTTCCATTTACCTCTGTCAAT
>JAICKT010000091.1 GCA_025927795.1 Parafilimonas sp.
ACAATTAAACATGGTGGCGCGGCCGGTGGTGTTGCAGCAGGCTTACATGTTTGGTTGAATGCAAAACCTGTGAACGGAATAGAATACTTTTTGGATGCAACTAATTTTAATGATGCATTAAAAAACACAGACTTATTAATTACCGGAGAAGGAAGTATTGATGAGCAAACATTAGAAGGTAAAGCGCCTTATGGAGTAGCAAAAAGAGCAAAACAAAAACACATTCCTGTTATTGGGTTGGCAGGAAAAATTCCTTTGCATAAAAACCATAACTTAAATAAATGGTTTGATGTATTGTTATCAATAAACAATGAGCCCGACATAAATGAAGCAATACTTCATACAAAAGACAATCTTATTAGAACCGCAAAAGCACTGGGTGATTTGATGGCGCTTGATAAAACGAAGTATAAGTAATAAGCTCAATAATTTTAGTTAACTGATATTTCATATTGATTAATCAAAACAAGTTTATTTTATATTGCGCATCCAAAAAACTAAACATGAGAAAATCAATTTGTACTACAGTAATATTTATGATGTTATTATCCTGCAATGCTGTTCAAAATAAAACATCAGATACAAAGCTTCCACTGCAGGGAACATGGAAACTGCTTACAGGAACGCTGATAGAAAAAGGTGATACGACTGTTACAGACTATACAAAAGCAACAGAATTTATTAAGATCATCAACGATACACATTTTGCTTTTTTAAGTCATGATTTAAATAAAGGAAAAGATTCAGCGACAGCTTCGTTTGTAGCAGGCGGTGGAAAATATTCATTGAAAGATAGTTCTTATACAGAGCATCTTGAATATTGCAGCGATAGGCAATGGGAAGGTAATGATTTTGATTTCACCATAACAATTAACAACGACACATTAACACAAAAAGGATTGGAAAAAATTGATAGCATCGGCGTGAACCGTTTAAATATTGAAAGATATGTGCGGCTTAAAGATTGATCTTGTATTAAATAATTTCTATAATCCTGATGTTCTAATATTAAAAACCGCGATGCTCCTGTGTTAAACGCAGAAGCATCGCGTCAAAAGTTTTTAGTTTTTTAGCTATTTACCGAGCAAAGACACATTAAAAGCTTCTAAGCCTTTTTGTCCCTGCCTTGTTTCAAATTCAACTTTAGCGCCTTCCGTTAGTGTTACGCCATTTAATCCTGATGAATGTATAAAGTAATCTTTCCCTTTGTTACTTGTAATAAAACCAAATCCTTTTGCAACATTAAAAAACTTAACTGTTCCTTGTTCTTTCATAATAAATTATTTAATTAAAGATATTCTTATTAATTAACGTAACCAACATCTGTGTAAGAAGGATTTTTTAATTGTTGAAAATGCGTTTACCTATACAGCGGTAAGTTATTACTTCGCTTTGCACCTATTTGATTATTGAAATACATAGGAAAATTATTTCTTTCAACACCAATACTGCCGGAAATAGAAAAAGTTCTTTCGTTATTAATATACATCAGTCCAAGCTCTGCCCTTGAGTACATGCCTATATTGCTTTTATAAAAATTATTAACAGCGCCGGTTTTATTAAAATCATTATATAGTAAACCACGATTGAAATTAACATAAGCAGGTGCAATAGCCACACCACCAAAAGCATACAAGTTATTATTTAATCTGCGGTTTAACTGTAAACCAACAGGAGCGGCAATAACAGCAACATTACCGCCTTTTAAAAAGCTATAGCCTGCTGTAATACCCGTGTATTTAGCAAGAAACCATTTTTTTTGTGCACTTCTGTCATATAAATTTTTATGCTCAAAAATATTTTCTTGTGTGCTGCTTTTAAAACTTTCCGGCAAAACGGTTTGGGCTTTTAAAGTAATGAACAAAACAATTGCAATTATTGTAAGTAATACGCGCATTCAAACAAAGTTGCTATAAAAATACAGGTAATTAGTTAGAGTGAATAGTAGTTATGTTTAATAATTATTGTTTAACATCATTCATTAAAATAATAAGCTTAAAACTGCATGTGATTAATCGCTTATTTTTTAAGTGCTTACTATAAGGTAGTCTATACTTATATCGCAGATTTTAGTAGATTGCAGCTACCAGAATAATATAAATAACGCGTTATAAAAAACATTATGTACAATATTATTCCATATTTTGACAAAGCCTTGTTCCACTTTAATTTTCTAAAATAAATCAATCGTGGCAAGAGGTTCATTATTTGTTAACCCAATTGTTTTGCTGCGTATATTAATAACTTTCACCGCTTTAAATTTTGTAACTGGTTTAAGCGCTCAGCTATGTAATGGAAGTCTTGGAGATCCTGTTGTAAACATAACTTTTGGTACCGGAGGCAGCACTGGTTATACTCCCACAAATGCCTATACTTATACCAATTCTACATGCCCTAACGATGGATTTTATACCATTACTAATAGTACATCTGGTTGTTTTGATAACCATTGGCATACTGTTACAAAAGATCATACAGGTAATGGTAGTTTTATGCTGATAAATGCTTCTTTTGCACCCGGTGATTTTTTTGTTTCTACAGTAACTAATCTTTGTCCCAATACAACTTATCAGTTTGCAGCCTGGATAATGAACGTACTTAACTTTAGCGGGATTGAACCAAATATTACTTTCACTATTGAAACCACAGACAGCACAATATTAGGGCAATACTCTACCGGTGATATACCACCATTGCCACAACCAACATGGAAACAATATGGGCTTTTCTTTACCACACCCCCGGATAATGCGCAGATTGTATTGCACATAACCAATAATGCACCCGGCGGAAATGGCAATGATCTTGCATTGGATGATATTACTTTCAGACCGTGCGGACCTCCTATTACAGCAACCATACAGAATAACCCTGATACAGTGAATATTTGTATAGACAATAACAGCAACTATACTTTTACAGGTAATGTTTCACCAGATTTTAGTAAGCCTGTATATCAATGGCAAATAAGTACAGATAAAGGTTTAAATTGGCAGGATATAGCGGGCGCCAATAGCTTATCATATTTGCGCACACCTGCTGCACCGGGTTTTTATTGGTACAGACTTTCAGTAGTAGAACAAAATTCAACAGCTATGCTTTCCTGTCGCGTAGCATCTAATGTTGTTGTTATAAATGTGCACGATAATCCTGTGGTAAATGCAGGTCCTGATAGAATATTAATTGCCGGCACGCCGGTAACATTACAAGGTTCAGTAACGGGAGAATCACCTGTTTATTACTGGAGCCCGCCATCATATCTTGATAATGATAGCCTGCTTACACCATCTGCATCGCCACCTGCAGATTTTAATTATACACTTTTTGCAACATCAGTGTATGGTTGTAAAAATAACGATGGCGTGATTGTAAAAGTAGTTGCCGGTATTTTTGTGCCTAATGCTTTCACACCAAATGGCGATGGTAAAAATGATACATGGCATATTCCTTTTCTTGACCCCTTGCTGGAGGCTTCTGTAAATGTTTATAATCGTTTTGGGCAGATTGTTTATCACGCCGATAGTGAAACAGTTAATTGGGATGGCAATTTTAAAGGGCTGCCTCAACCTGCAGGAGCTTATGTATATACTATAAAATTTAAATCAGGATATCCTGATCTAAAAGGAACGGTTTTGATTATACGTTAGGCATAATATACAGAATTAGATTTCAATTAAACAAAGCAGCAATTTTATTTTTTATCATTCTTTTTTCTGCTTCTGATTGTGTTAGTTTAATAGCCATTTCGAAATTTATTTTTGCGAGTCGTTTATCATTTAACCTTGAAAGTTGTGTTACCCGTTATGCAACAATTTATTGTTGAACGCTAAAAAATATTTGTTTTGTTCTGCAAGATGAAGAATAAAACTTTCATCAATTTGTAACACTTTACTGTCTTCTAAAGCCTGTATAAAATAATTTGAAGGTCGTTAAAATAAACACTTCTTCTGTCGTTGGTAAGTCATGTTTCAGGTGCAAATTGAAGAATGTGTTCTTTGCCTTTATCGTCAATAAAATATTGTCGCAGCAAACCGCTTTCAACAAAAAAGAATGTTTGCAAATTTCTCCCTGCGTAATAGAAATTTCCTTTTGATATTTTTATGGTCTTGCAATTTTGAAGAAGCTCGTCTTAAACATTTTTATCAATATCAATATTAGAAGTTAGAAATGTTGTTAATGTAAAATTGTTTATCACATAATGATTACGCCTGCAAGAATAGATTCTGTTTTAATTAAAACAATGCATAAATTTTGTAACCTAATTTATACTTACTTCAAAAGTTATGAGACAAAAATTTAAAGTGGGTGACCATGTAACATGGAATTCTGAAGCAGGTCATGTATCTGGAACAATCATTAAAATTCATACTGCTGATTTTAATTATAAGGGTTACACGCATCATACTTCAAAAGAGGAACCGCAATATGAAATTAAAAGCGATAAATCAGAGCATATTGCTGCGCATAAAGGTTCAGCGCTGAAGAAAACAAAAAAGAAATAATTATTAATAATCCAAAGTCAGAGACCTGGCGCATAATGCTGCGAATCAGGAGACTTTGCAAAGCACTTCATTACTTGCTGTATTTAAAAAACAAAAAGCCGCCTCAAAAATGAGACGGCTCCTTCAAGTTTAAAGTATTAAGTACATCTTACTTTTCTTACTTCAAACAAATTGCCTGAAGTAATTTTTACAAAATATATTCCGGAAGGAGCATTTTGAAGTAAACGTAAAGATGATGCACCTGAAATCTGATGCTGTTCTACCAGATTACCTGCCTTATCACTTATAACTACTTAGGCCGCATTTGCAAGTTTGCTTTTTATATTCAAAGTTGTGTAAGAACTAAATGGATTAGGTGCCGTCTGCAGATCAATTATTTTAAAAATTCATTTTACAAAGATGAAATGAGAAGACTTCTTACTTGTTCCTATCTTTAATGTGATTTACTCTTTTAAATTTCAATTCGATTTGGTTTTATATTTTTGCGACTTTAAATAATAATTGAATCATCCGAGTAAATAAATTAATAAAAGTCCTAAGCTGAATTTTATGCAGGAACTAATAGAAAAATTAAAAACCGAAGCTGGCTTAACAGATAAACAGGCATGGCAGGCAATAACCATTGTAAAAGATTTTGCAAAAAGTAAGTTCCCCATGTTTGGCGGCGCTATTGAAAAAGCATTCGCTAAACATTCTAAAAAAGAAGATGAAGATTTTTTAGATTGAGAATAAAAAAAGCGACCTGAAAACTCAAAGCCGCTTGCTATTAATAAGAAAAAATTTGAATTATTTATACTGAGGCATTATTCCTCTTGCTAATTCAACCATTTGTTTTAAACCATCTTCAGGCAAATTACCTTTTTTAAATTCGGCCAAAACATTCGGCAATTTATTTTCCATCTCCATTAAAAAATGTTCCTGGAACGGAATTACATTTTTTACTGCAACACTTTGCAATAAGCCCTGCGTTCCAAGATAAATAATTGCCACTTGTTTTTCTACCGGCATTGGTGAATATTGCGGCTGCTTTAATATTTCCACGTTGCGTGCGCCTTTATCAATTACTAATTTGGTTGCCGCATCTAAATCACCACCAAATTTTGAGAAGGCTTCCAATTCACGATACTGTGCCTGGTCAAGTTTTAATGTACCGGCAACTTTTTTCATGGATTTAATCTGCGCATTACCACCTACACGACTTACAGAAATACCTACGTTAATCGCAGGGCGAATTCCGGAGTTGAATAAATTACCTTCAAGAAATATCTGTCCATCTGTAATAGAAATTACATTGGTCGGAATATATGCAGATACGTCGCCGGCTTGAGTTTCGATAATTGGCAATGCAGTTAATGAACCACCGCCTTTTACAAGATGTCTTATGTTATCCGGTAAATCATTCATCTGGCTTGCTACTTTATCATTGGTAATAATTTTTGCAGCGCGTTCCAGCAAACGGCTATGCAAATAGAACACATCACCAGGATATGCTTCGCGACCAGGAGGTCTTCTTAATAACAATGATACTTCGCGATAAGCAACAGCTTGTTTAGATAAATCATCATAAATAATTAAGGCAGGTCTTCCTGTATCACGGAAAAATTCTCCAATCGCAGCGCCGGCAAATGGTGCATAGAATTGTTGCGGTGCAGGATCACTTGCAGAAGCAGCAACAATTGTTGTATAAACTAATGCACCATTGTCTTCCAGCGTTTTCATAACACCGGCAATAGTTGATGCTTTTTGTCCGATAGCAACATATATACAATAAACAGGTTTGCCTGCTTCGTAAAATTCTTTTTGGTTGATGATGGTATCAATACAAATAGCAGACTTTCCTGTTTGCCTGTCGCCAATTACCAATTCACGTTGTCCGCGACCGATAGGAATCATTGCATCAATTGCCTTAATACCTGTTTGTAAAGGCTCTTTCACCGGCTCGCGATAAATTACACCAGGTGCTTTACGTTCTAAAGGCATTTCAAATAACTCACCGGTTATTGGACCCTTACCATCAATTGGTTCGCCCAAAGTATTTATTACACGGCCAACCAAACCTTCACCCACTTTAATAGATGCAATTTGTCCTGTGCGCTTTACTGTTGCTCCTTCACTTATATCACCCTGATCGCCCATTAATACCACACCCACATTATCTTCCTCAAGGTTAAGTGCAATTGCTCTTACACCATTTTCAAATTCTACCAACTCACCACTGCGTACATTATTTAATCCGTAAATGCGTGCAATGCCATCGCCCACCTGTAACACGGTTCCTACTTCTTCAAGGTCAGCACCAGCATTAAAATTGCTTAACTGCTGTCTTAGTATCGCTGATATTTCATCAGGTCTTATTTCAACCATAATTAAAGTTTATAGTTTGTAGTTTTCAGTTTGTAGTTGTTGCTGTCAAACTTTAAAATTATTTTTCAATACTCAAATTCCGTTCAAACTATCTTATGTTTTGAACGAATACATTTCTCTCTTTAAACTGTTTGCTTATATCTTTTAAATCTCTCAACACAGATGCATCAACAAGATTATTATTGAACTCTAAAACAAAACCCCCGATAATATCATCATCTGTTTTTAATTCCAATTCTACATGTTCAAGCTTCGCTTCATTTTTTACTTTTGAGACTATTGCATTTTTTAATTCATCACTTATTGCTGTTGCTGTTGTAAGCTTTACTTTATGAATGCCCTTTATTGCATTGTATTGTTCGATAAAAGCAAAACTAATTTCAGGCATATCGCTTTCACGGCCTTTATTAATCAGCAGCTTTATAAAGGCAAATGTTAATACTGAAATACTATTTTTAGTAATCACATCAATGATTGATTGCTTTTTATCTGCATTTACAACAGGGCTACGTAATAAGTTCACAAAATCAGGATTGCTTTTGCATATCCGTTGCAAAAACTGCATGTCTTTATATACATCGTCTAATTGATTTGTTTCAGTAGAAAGGTCAATTAGACTTTTTGCATATCGTGAAGCTAAACGCGGATTAGGCATGATTCAATTCGAATTGGCTAATTTAATTTTACTTCATCAGACAATTGCCTGATGTAATCTTCCTGTTTGTTTTTATCACTTAATTCTTTGCGCAAAACTTTTTCTGCAACTTCAATAATCAAAGCGCCAACCTGGTTTTTTAAATCGGTTAGTACAGCATTTTTCTGTTGCTGGATGGCAGATTGTGCATCAGCCAGAATTTTATCGTATTCTGCTTTTGCTTTTTCTTTTGCATCAGCTACCATTTTATCTGCAGTATGTTTTGCATCCTTTAGCATTCCGGCTCTTTCTTCACGTGCCTGTGCAAGCAAAGATTCATTTTCACTCTTCATCTGCGCCATTTCTGCCTTTATTCTTTCGGCAGATGCTAAAGATTCTGCAATAGTTTCTTCACGCTTTTTTAAACCGCCTAAAATAGCAGGCCAAGCATATTTTTTAAGAATTAAAAACACCACAAGAAATGCAAGCAGTGTCCAAATAATTAAACCTAAAGCTGGTGTAAGTAGTTGCATAAAGAACCCTCCATCATCCGCCGCGGCGGAAGAGTATTAAAAACTTTTAATTATTTCAAACTGATTCATTGCAATTAATTCTATAAAATTTAGAACGTATAAAATTCCCTTTGGAAATTCGGCGCTCTTATTTAATGAACATTGCAAGAATACCAACGATAACGCCAAACAACGCAACACCTTCTACCAGGGCTGCTGTAAGAATCATGTTTGCGCGAATATCGTTCGATGCTTCCGGCTGGCGGGCAATAGCTTCTACTGCGCCTTTACCAATCTGACCAATACCAATGCCGGCACCTATCGCGGCCAAACCTGCACCAATAGCGCCACCTGCGTTTGCGAAAGGATAGGCACTTAAAATAACAGTCATTAAATCCATAGTTATATTTTTATATTAATTAAAAATTTAAACAAGTAATTTGTCTTCGTAATGGTCAACATCATTATGACCGCCTTCAAAAGCCTGCCCTATAAATACCGCTGTAAGTGCCGCAAATATATAAGCCTGCAAAAAAGCAACTAATATTTCAATAAAATAAATAAATATTACAAAAGCAACAGACACGGGTGAAAACCCCCAGCCTGCAGCTACACTTATAGCACCGAAAATAAATATGAGTGATGTAAGGCAAATGATGATAATATGACCTGCGATCATGTTAGCGAACAAACGAATACATAATGCAAAAGGCTTTGTAAATATGCCGAGTATTTCTACCGGGATTAAAATAGGTTTAATACCTATAGGTACAGGCGGATTAATAATATGCAACCAATAGTGCTTATTGGTGCTAAACATTATAACAATAAAAGAAATTAAGGCAAGTATAAAAGTAAACGCTATGTTGCCTGCAACATTTGCTGTTCCCGGAATTAAGCCTACAAGACTGTTGATTAAAATGAAAAAGAAAACAGTTAATAAATATGGCAGATATTTCCGGTACTTATTGCCAAGATTTGGTTTTGCTACTTCATCCTGAACAAAAATAATTACAGGCTCCAGCAAACTTTGCAAACCTTTTGGAGCGGTAGTAACGCCTTCACCTTTTTTATAACGTTTTGCAACGGAAAGCATCACCCAAACAAGTAATGTAAGTGCGATAATCATTTGCACCACATTGCGTGTTGGAGACAAATCGTACACTTTTATGCTTGGATTAATATTACCATTTTCATCAACCGCTACAATTTGCCCGTCGTGATAAACAGCATCATCCAAATGTTGCGCTTCAATTTTTTTATAAGAGATGAGTTCGTAACCCTTATAAGTATTTTCTCCTGCATTAAATTTTGAAAACATAAATGCAGAAAAACCTTTTTGCGGAGAATAAAGAAATACTGGTAAAGGAACTTTAGCTTCATGTTCAACGCCATCACGTGTTTCAAAGGAAAAGAAATGAAATTCGTGTGCATCTAAAACATGACCGAAAATAACTTCGTTCGGATCAAATTCTTTTTTCTCTTCCTTTTTCGTGCTTTGCTCCGTTTCAGGTAACTGATCCTGACAAAATGCAGAAACCGATAAAAAAAGGGAAAAAATGCTGAAACCCGCTACCAGTAAAGATTTTACGCTTCTTAAGGTCATAAATGGCCTTTAAATTTTGCGCAAATATACAGGGATGAAACTAAATAAAGAAACGAGATTAGAAACTAAAAAAACAGAGCTGAAAATCAGGTTATATTAATTAGATTTTTTTGCTTCCTGTTCAAATATTTATGTGATCTTTTCAAATAAATATTTCGGCCGATTAACCGCTTTATTCGATTAAATCAATATATGTTGAAGCGTTATCGTGTCGTTCAAAATATAATTGCTTTTATTTAATTTCAATTCTCCTAATGAACTTTCAATGGCTTTAGATGAGCATGAAGATTTGCAGCAACAGTTAAATGAGCTAACGCAGCAATTACAAATCATTCAGCAAAAAGTTTTACAGCTTCAGCAACAATTAAATTCAATAGACTCTGAAAATAACTCAACTAAAAAATCAAATACTAAAACCGCAACACGTATTTCATCCGAATCAAAAAAATCTTCCTTCGAACATAGTGCTCTTGAAAATTTTATAGGCTTAAAAATTATCAATCTCGTTGGAATTATCGTTTTACTTATCGGCATTTCCATTGGCGTTAAATATGCAATTGATAAAAATCTTATAACACCACTTGCAAGAATTATTTTTGCTTATGCAGCAAGCGCAGGATTGTTTATTCTCTCATTTATACTCAGAAAAAATTATGAAGGTTTTAGTGCAATACTATTTAGTGGCGCAATGGCTTCTGCTTATTTTACAACATATGGTGCGTTCACTTATTACAATTTATTTTCGCAAGGGCTTTGTTTTATAATCATGGCGATAATTGCCGTTTACACAGCAATAAAATCACTTGAATATAACAGGCAGGAAATTGCAATTCCCGGTATGGTTGGCGCTTATGCGATTCCGCTTTTGATAAGTTCCAATCACGAAAATTATGTACTGCTGTTCAGTTATATTTTGGTGATGAATGCAGGCATTCTATTTATATCATTTAAGCGTTCATGGAAAGTTTTAAACCTGCTCGCACTTATAATTACCTGGTGTTTTTTTATTGGCTGGCTTTTTTTCAAATACAATAATGCAAACAGATTTTATGCATTAGTATTTATGACGATTTATTATGTTTTGTTTTTACTGAGCGCATTTGCGTTTAGTATAACCCGGAAAATAAGATTAGACAGGCGGCAATTGTTGCATGTATTGATAAATAATTTTGCGTTATACGTTTCACTGCTTTCTATTTTCAATGCATCTTCATCTGATGCAAATGCAGCAATGGTTTCAGCAGGGTGCGGTATTTTTTTTCTTGTTTTAGCTATTGCAGGCAACAGTTTTTTTCATGAAGAAAAAATGCTTAACCGCATGCATTATACCGAGTCACTTGCATTAAGTGTACTGTTTGTAAGTATTGAATACAGCGGTTTAATGATTACGATGTTGTGGACACTAATTGCTGTAATTGTATTTACACTGGGCATCATAACAAAAACGACATGGCCACGGTTAGCGGCAATTTTATTATTGGGTTTTACGCTTTTAAAATTGATTTTGCTGGATAGTATATCCTTTACCGCCATACAAAAAATTATTGCTTATATAACCATTGGAACGCTCCTGTTAATTCTATCTTTTTTCTACCAAAAATTTAAACAGGTTTTGTTTGCAGATGAAGAAAATAAAAAATGATGTGACATTCACAAATGCGTTTGTTTCGCTCCTGCGGAATCAATTGTGATTTTTAATTTTTTGCTATCAACTTTTTCGTTGCTGCGAAACTAAGTGGCATAGCTGCGCAATGTTGTAACTATAAAATAAAAAAAGAATTAAAAGCTCCAGAGAAGTGACAGCGTTTAATGCTACAACGTTTTTAAAAATAACTATTGATTTATATAAACGGATTTTTTATTGCTTCATTAAAATCATTCCATACTTCTTTTACAATTTCCGCAGCAGGTTTAATATCTTTTATTAAAGCACTTACTTCACCAATTTCTAATTCACCTTCATCTAAATCACCTTCAAGCATTCCTCTCTTTGCCCGACCGTGTCCTAAAATTTCTGCAAGTTCTTCTTTTGTTGCACCACGCGCTTCTGCTGCTGCAATCGTTTCAAAAAATTTATTTTTTAATAAACGCACAGGCACAATTTTTTTTATGCTGAGCATAGTATCGCCTTCTTTACTGTTTACGAGTGCCTGTTTATAATTGATATGGTTTGATGCTTCGTTACTGCAAACAAAACGGGTTCCCATTTGCACACCTTCTGCGCCTAAAACCATTGCTGCAAGCATTTGTTTGCCTGTTGCAATTCCGCCTGCAGCAATAACAGGAATTTTTATCGCTTCTTTTACTGCAGGAACTAAAATCATTGTAGTTGTTTCTTCACGTCCATTATGACCACCTGCTTCAAAACCTTCTGCCACCACTGCATCGCAACCAGCGTCTTCCGCTTTTTTCGCAAATACACTGCTGCTTACAACATGTACAACTGTAATTCTATGCTGTTTTAAAATGGATGTCCACGTTTTTGGATTACCTGCACTTGTAAAAACAATTTTTATGTTTTCATCAATTACTGTTTGAATGTGTTGTTCTATATCTGGATATAATAAAGGAATATTTACACCAAAAGGTTTTGTTGTTGCTGCTTTGCATTTTTGAATATGGAGTTTCAAAACATCAGGATACATACTTCCGCTTCCAATCAAACCCAACGCACCGGCGTTGCTAACAGCGCTTGCCAATTTCCATCCGCTTGTCCAAACCATGCCGGCTTGTACAATTGGATATTGTGTATTGAAAAGCTTGGTGATGCGGTTGGAGAAATTTTCGTTCATCGTTAAGAATTAATTCGACATTATATAAAACACAATTTAGAAGATAATTGATAAAGTAATTGTAAGGGTTTAAAGCTACTTATGACAGAAGTTGACGAGATATTGAACAAGCAAACACTTAGAAAAAATTTTAAAGAATTTTCTAATAGAAAAAACATATTTCACATCTGCA
>JAICKT010000375.1 GCA_025927795.1 Parafilimonas sp.
CACTTTTACGAACCGTGCAGGAACGTAAAGTTAAAAGGATAGGCAGTACAAAGGAGATAGATCTGGACGTGCGTATTATTATAGCCACCAATGAGAACCTGTTGGAAGCCATACAGAAGGGGCGCTTCAGAGAAGACCTTTATCATCGCTTTAATGAATTTAGTATAGAAATTCCACCATTGCGTGAGCGTAAAGAAGACATCATGCATTTTGCGAATCATTTTCTGCGTGTAACCAACAAAGAATTGAATAAAAATGTAAAAGGTTTTTCATCCGATGTAATTAATGCGTTTAATAATTATGTTTGGTATGGTAACCTGCGCGAACTTAGAAATGTAGTTAAGCGTGCAGTTTTATTAACAGATGGTGAAACAGTAGAACTTAAAAGCCTTCCGTTTGAAATTACTAACTACGAAAAATTAAATGAGCTTATTCCAAATCAATCATCTGTAATTACAACAATTAACGAAACACAACCGGCACCTGCACAAACAAATAATACAGTTAAAAGCCGCAGCGGAGATCTCAATTTAAAATCTGCAAGTATTGATGCAGAATATGAAACAATTCTGGCAGCTTTAAAACAGGTAAATTTTAATAAAAGCAAGGCCGCAAAGCTTATGAAGATTGATAGAAAAACATTGTACAATAAAATAAAAGAATATCAGTTATTAAATAACAAGTAATAACCATTGTTCTCTTCAATGGTTTAATTTGATGCTTTAAACGCTTATAGTTTTCAACATACATGCAAGCTTATGACTACTAATATTAATTTATTAATTATTGATGATGATGAGGATGATTATTTTATTACGAGTGATTATCTGAAAAATATTCCGGGAAAGAATTTTGTTATTGACTGGTGTTACAACTACAAGAATGCTTTGGATGAAATAAAAAAAGAAAAGCATGATGTTTACCTTGTTGATTACAGGCTTGGCGCTAAAACCGGTATAGACCTTATTAAAGAAGCAATGACGCTAAATGCAGACGCACCATTTATTTTATTAACCGGTAAAGGCGATATTCATATTGATGAAGAAGCAATGAAACTTGGTGCTTTTGATTATCTTATAAAATCAGAATTAAACAGTGAGAAACTTGAAAGATCAATCCGCTATTCAATAGACAGAGCAAGAACGCTGAACGAAATTAAAGCAAAGGAAAAAAAGTACCGTAATATATTCGACAGATCGAGCGATGCTTTTTTTGTAGCCGATGAAAAGCTTGCTTTTACAGAAGTTAATGCAGCGTTTGGTAAATTGCTTTCATGTGATGAAGATTTTTTATTAGGTGTTAAATTACCCGAACTGATAATTGATAATTATTTATCAAGAAAACTTGCTGAAGATTTAAAGCATAAAGGATTTATAGAAGACTGGCAGGTAGAAATACGTTATAAAAAGAATGAACTAAAGCAATGTGTTGTTTCTGCAACAAAAGAAAAAAATGCAGAAGGGAAAATATATTACCAGGGAATTTTTCATGATATAAGCCTGATTAAAAAAGCGGAACGTGCGGCGTTGCGTGCAGAAAAATTAGCCGCTACAGGAAGGCTTGTAAGAACACTTGCACATGAAGTAAGAAATCCTATTAACAATATAAATCTTGCGGTAGAGCATTTGCGCTCATTAGACTTACCGGAAGAAACGGCTTTGTATCTTGATATTACAGGCAGAAACAGTTTACGTATAAATGAATTAATAAAAGAACTTTTAAACAGCTCAAGACCTTCGGAAATGCAGATGAAAGAATCAATTCTGCAATCTGTTATAGACGAAATTGTAAATATCTCAAGAGATAGAATAAGTTTAAAAAATATTGATCTGCAAGTTGACTATCCAAGGGATTTTATAGTAATTTATTGTGATCCTGAAAAAATGGTACTTGCACTTTTAAATATTCTTACAAACGCTATAGAAGCAATAGAACACAATAACGGCAGAATATCCATCGTGGTAAAAAAAGATAAAGAAAATGTATTCATTGAAATTAAAGATAATGGAAGCGGTATAAGCGAAGAAAAACTGCCGCGCCTGTTTGAACCTTATTATACTTCAAAGCGCAACGGTATTGGATTGGGGCTTGCTTCAACTTTAAATATTATCCAGGTACATGGCGGTGCTATTGAAGTAAATTCTGAAGTAGATAAGTTCACTGTTTTTACAGTTTTATTGCCGCTGAAATTTCCTTCAGAAATAGATAAATTATTGCCGGATGTAGAATTAAATGCGCAATAAATCCTTCATGCAATAATTCACATTGCATTTCTCTCATAAAAATTAACTGGCATATTTTTTACATTTTATTTTGGTATTATTTAATTAAAAATTTTACCCATGAGAAGCATACTTTATATTATCGCAGTTATCTTAGTAATTGGCTGGCTAATTGGCTTTTTTGCCTATAGCGCCGGCGGTCTAATACACATTTTATTAGTGCTCGCAATAATTTCTATTTTAATTGCTGTTATTGGTGGCAGAGGTACTCCATAAATTTTTTGGATAAAGTGCAATTTGCAATCAATTAGCGATTGAGCGTTTTTATCTTCTTTCTATTTTTATATATAAGAAATCCCGGTTTTAAAAGCCGGGATTTTTTTATTAAAAAGAACACAAAAATGTTTTATTAATTAAACCTTTTAAAACACTGCATTTCTATATTATCAATCTAAGATTATTAATAGCTAAGAATTAAATTATGACAAACAAACACTTACTAATTGCAGTTTTTTCTGTTTGTACTGCATCATTTTTAAGTTGTACAAAAGAACCTTTAAACAACTTAACACCGCAAGAGTCGAGGATTTACGTTACAAACAGTGATTCAACCGTAAATTTCTCAAACTACAAAACTTACAGCATTTCCGATTCTGCAGATGTATTAAACAATGGTCAAACCCACAAAGAACTCACGGCGGTTGACCAGGCATATATTGATGCTGTAAACAAATACATGCAGGCAAGAGGATTTAAGCTGGTGAATAAAAATTCTAATCCTGATTTAGGTATTAACGTAAACCGCATTTATAATACGGCTACCGGTTATTATGATTATAATGATTACTGGGATTATTATGGCGGATACTGGGATCCTTATTACTGGGGTTATGGCGGCTATGATTATTATGTGCCTTATAGTTTTGGAATTTACCAGGTTACAGAAGGTGCTGTTAGCGTAGATATGCTTGATTTAAAAAATGCAAATGCCAAAGGTAAAATTGCTATTATCTGGAACGGTTTAATACGCGGCGAAGGCATTTTTGATTCATCAGCAGCAGATGCTTCAGTAAAAGCATTATTTGATCAGTCAACCTATTTACAATCCAAATAAAAAAACAAATTGTATATGAAATTATTTAAGTTTTCATTTTTGTTTTTGCTACTTGCACTTGGTTTAAATGTGCATGCACAGCAACATGAATTGCGATTAAATCTTCATTATAGTTATGCAATGCCTTTAGGCAGTTTTAAAAATGATGTGATAAGCAATGGTTCTCCGCGAGGCGTAACAGGCGATTTGCTTTATGGTATTAATAATAAAATTTCTGTTGGACTTGGTTTGGGCTTCCAGGATTTTTATCAAAAATATCCGCGCGATTTATATCCAACAGGAAATCATGAAACCACTTCAGCAGTGTTAAGTAATTCAGTTCAAATTATGCCTGTGTTAGCAAAAGCTGAAGTCCATCCTTTCAATGGAAAACGGGCTGCTGTGCAACCTTACATATCTGCGGGCGCAGGTTTGGGCATCATCAGCTTTACGCAATATCTTGGAGAATTTGGAGGATCAGATAATAGTGCGGGCTTGATGTTGCAAGGCGGCGCGGGCTTTAAAGTTCCGTTTAATGCAACAGGCAGCGCTGGACTTAGTTTAGGCGCAAATTATAATATGGTTAATTATAAGAAAAACGGTTTCGATAATTTCAATAATATAAACTTCCAGGCGGGTTTATATTTTCCATTACGATAACTGATTTTAATGAACGTTTTAAATATTCCTTCTTACCAGAAGGAATATTTTTATGCGTAATTAAAATTGCTTTTAGTAATCGTTTAAAATTATAAACAGAAATTTTATTTAAGAAATTGAATACAAATAACATTCTTCATTTGCACGCTGTTTGTTTGTAAAAAAGCATGTAAACTATATTTATGAAAAAGCAAATTTTAAAGTACCTGCTTGCTCTTTTTGTTTTTATAGGTGCATCTCAATTTAGTTATGCACAAACAAGAATTTATGTAAAAGTGCGGCCTACTGCAACCGTTGTAGCTCGCCCTGCATCACCACATGCCGGTTATGTTTGGATTGGTGATGAATGGACTGTTCGTAACGGG